>CAYPHM010000004.1:0-90146 GCA_964410555.1 uncultured Chloroflexaceae bacterium
TGTCGCCCTATGGGAGCGGGGGCAGGGGGAGAGGGTGTCGCCCTATGGGAGCGGGAGCATGGGGGGAGAGGGTGTCGCCCTATGGGAGCGGGAGCATGGGGGGAGAGGGTGTCGCCCTCTGGGAGCGCAGAGGCAGGAGGAGAGGAATATCGTAGTGCAGGGTAATAAAAGGCAAGAATTTGCCTAACAAACCTGAATCCTTGCAAGTCTACTCCACCCACCCCGCCGCAAACTCGCGCACCCCACAGTTGCACACCTGCTCCGCCAACGACAACACCTCATCCCCTGTCACCATTTGGTAGCGGTAGGTTGTCGCATAGGTCTGGAGAAAGCGCGTAAACGTCTCCTCCCCCATGTAATCACGCAACGCTAAGAAAAAGAGCGCACTCTTTGCATACGCCAGCGAAACGTAGTTGCCAACCATATCCTCTGCATGCTGGTTGATAGGACCGTCTAGTCCATTATCCAGGGCTACCTGATACTGCTGTTCAAACGTCTGTTGCTCGGCAGCAGCCTGCCCCATATCCCCCATACAGGTATAGTAAGCTACCTGTGAGTAGCTCGCCAACCCCTCGTCAATCCAGGGTTCCTCGCGGGCATGGTTGCCAACCATGTTGTACCACCACTGATGCGAAACCTCATGGGCAATGGTTGTTTCCAAGCGTACCCCATTTTCCCAATAGAGCGATTGCTCAATGAGCATCACACCGGGATACTCTACGCCGATAAAGTAGGTTAATGCCGTTTGGATAATCTCGATGTCTTCCAGTGGATTACTACCATAGGCTGTGGTGTAGCACTCCCACGCCTGCGCCGCCACGTCTAGGCTGCGCCGACCAGCAACCGTATGGTCAGGCTGATAATAACTCGTGATGCGTGTGCCATTTACCGTTGTAGACTGCTGTTCTAGCCCTGCTAGTGCCGCAATGAAAAAATCGCGTTGAGGACCACTCACAAACCGTTGTCGCTGCATGCCTGCTGGTACCACCTGTTCACCTTGCGTAGCATCAGGCGCAACCTGTGTGCCAGTCGTGACCAACACCCAACCGGTGGGGGCATCTAGCGTTACATCGTAGAGCGCGGTATCTGTGACGGCAAGGTCGCCCTGGCTATTGATAATCGGGCGGGTGTCCCACCCGATAGCGGTTAGCTTTGCCAGGACGGGAAAAGCGGATGCCATAGTCCATACCCCTGCCTCATGATTGAACGCTCCATATGCATCGCCGCTGCTCTGCACCGGCGTACGGGCGCGAAACTGCATATGGATAACCGTAGCATCCCCCGGTGCGATTGGTGGCTCCAGCATCACCTGCAACAATACATCATCCTGCGCTGTCTGGATAGCCATCTCGTGTCCATCTTGCAACACCTGATCATCTACCCACAGACTCCCCGTCCCAAAGTCGCTATGGTTAGGGTAAAGGTGAAAGAAGAGCGTAGCAAGGGGGGCAGCCGTGTGGTTCGTCACCTGGACTTCCATTGTGCCGCTAATAGTATGCGAAAGTGGGTCAAGCGTTGCCTGGACAACATACTTGTCCCACTGCGCCGCCTGCTCCAACACCGCCGCCGCACCCGGTACCAAAGCTGCCGCTTGCGTTTGCCTATCCAAGAACGCTGGCGTTGGTATTGGCGTGTCAGTTGGGGAAGGATTAGGTTTGGCGGTGTAAGTAGGGGCAGGTAAAGGTGTGGGTGGTGTGGGTGGCGTGGGTGGGTCAGTAGGACTCTCAGCAACGGGTGTGCTTGGCTCAGGGGGCGTTGTGGGGGTCGTATCTGCTGCGGTATCAGCACATGCTACCAACAATAAACTGAGCAGCAGCAGCACCGTGCATAAACGGCGACACAGAGAACGAAAACGGTAAGTCATAGTTATCAAAATCCCCTAAATCTCCCAATACATAAGAGCCTTGTTATTCACATTGTACCACGTTATTACCGTTTTACCCCCGCATCCTTGCCCATACATCCGCTCGTTGCCCCCGCATCCCCTACCCCCCCTTTGGTCGCTTGAAGACCATCGAAGGGTAGGAGCCGCACGAGGGGAAGGAATGATTGACCATCTCCCACCCCTGCGCCCCTAGATCATTCACGTATTCATAGACAGGCGGACTCTTGCGCCAGTTGTCTAGCTCGCGTCCGTCTTGGGTATGGGGGCGCAGGATACCCCCCGCTACCCCCGTTGTCAAGAAAAGATATTCCCACACAACGCTCATTGCTCCTATAGCTCCTCATCACGTAACGATGGCACCCCATACAACCCCGCTTTGAGAGTCTTCAATGAGAGGAGCGCACACTTCAACCGAGCGGGGTTTTTGTCTAGCGGTATGCCTATCAAATCAAGCAAATTGTCTTTGGTAAACTGCTTGGCATCCTCTACTGGCTTGCCCTTGATTTCCTGCGTCAAGATAGATGCGGAAGCCATACTGATAGCGCACCCCTCACCAGAAAACTTAATATCCTGTATGACATCCCCTTCAATAAGTACGTCCATACGGATACGATCCCCACATAGCGGATTGGACTCCTCATGCGTCACTGAGGGGTTGTCCAGTGTCCCTTTATTGTAGGGGTATTTGTAGTGTTCTAGGATATATTCACGATAAAAGTCATCCATAACAGGTTATTCCTTACTCCCTCTTTGCTTACACCCGCGCAAACATCTGTTGGGCTTTCTGCAACCCTGCAACAAGTCGGTCTACCTCTTCTGGTATGTTGTAGAGATAGAAACTGGCACGGGTTGTCGCAGCAACGTTCAAAACCTTGTGCAATGGTTGGGTGCAATGATGCCCCGCACGCACGGCTATGCCTTCACTATCTAGGATAGAGGCTATATCGTGGGGGTGGATACCTTCCATAGTAAAGGCAATCATCCCCCCGCGTTCTTCCATTGTATGCGGACCATACACCCGCAACCCTGGCACCTCTGCCAGTTGTTCTAGCGCATAGCTCGTCAATAGGTGCTCATAGTGAGCTACGGTCTCCATCCCGATAGTGTTCAGGTAATCTACTGCCTCACCAAGCGCGATACACTCGGCAATCGCCGGTGTCCCGGCTTCAAACCGCACTGGCACATCGGCATAGGTGCTGCTGTCACAGTCTACCACCTTAATCATGGAACCACCACCAAGAAATGGCGGCATGGCATCCAACAGATCAAACCGCCCCCACAACGCGCCGCTGCCGGTTGGTCCGCACATCTTATGCCCGCTCAAGGCGAGAAAGTCTATCCCTAGCTCTTGCACATTCACCGGCATATGCGGCACACCCTGCGCCCCATCTATGAGGATAAGCGACCCAACCGCATGCGCCCGCTCTGCTAACGTTTTGATGGGATTTATCGTCCCCAAAACGTTGGACTGATGGGTGACGGCAACCATTTTTGTACGCTCAGTTAAGAGGCTGTCGAGGTTATCCAACACGAGCCGCCCCTCATCGTCTATCTGGAGATAGTCGAGCTTTGCCCCCACGCGCTGCGCCAGCATTTGCCAGGGGACAATGTTAGAATGATGCTCCATCACCGACAGCAGGATACGGTCTCCCTCGCGCACATTGGCACTCCCCCAAGCATACGCTACCAGGTTGATAGCCTCGGTTGCATTGCGGGTAAAGACTAATTCGCGGGGGTTGTTTGAGCCGATGAAATGGGCAACTTTGCCGCGTGCGCGTTCATAGGCAAAGGTTGCCTCTTCGCTTAACCGATAGACCCCACGGTGAACATTCGCATGATACCGGCGGTAGTACTCTTCGATGCATTCTATCACCTGCCGGGGACGCTGTGAGGATGCTGCCGAATCGAGAAAGGCTAACGGCTTTCCCTGCATCTCTTGGTGTAAGATGGGGTAATCTCGCCGTAGCGTCATCACATCAAATAGGGGGAAGGTGTCTAGCGATTTCAAATCTTTTCCTCTATAGCTACATGAAGGGTCTCGCGGAGTTCTTCCACAGGGATTGCCTGAAACACCGGATCAAAGACCCCCATAACGATCATCCGTATTGCTTCGCTTTTGCTGATACCGCGTGCCTGCATATAGAATAGCTGTTCCTCATCCACCTGCCCACTGGTACAGGCGTGTCCTGCACTGGCTACGTCGTTGGTGTCTATCTTTAGCCCCGGTATCGAGTCGCTACGGGCTTGGGGGGAGAGGTGGATGGCGTGTTCTTCTAACCGGGTGGTCGTCTCCCGCGACCCCTTCAGTATCTTGATCATCCCATCAAACACACTGTAACCGTTGTCTGTCACTACCGTGCGAAAGTCAAGGTGACTTTCGGTGTGTGCGCCGGTGTGGGTGAGCGATGGGGCGGTAAGCAGCAGTTGGTGGTCTTGGGCAAAGGTTGCCCCCCGCCATGTTACCACACTCCCATCGCCGTTCATCCGAGCATCTGCCTCGATATGCTGCGTCTTGCCCCCAAGCGCAATCGACACCCATTCGCTACGGGCATGGGCACCAAACAGCTGCACCTGCCCGCCGATATGGTAGACGTTATCGCCCCACTGCTGGATACTCGCATAGCGCATCTCGCTGTTGTCGCCGAGGAAGTGTTCGGCGGTAGGACCCGCCAACAGGATACCGCCATTGCCATTATCACTGCCACTATTACGTGAGGTAAACTCTTCAATGAGGGTAACGCGAGCCCCCGGCTCCAACACGACCAGCGTATAGGGGAAGCGGGATAGCCCATCCTCTGCCAGCATATAGCAGACGCGCAACGGGATGTCTACGATAACGTTGCGTGGGACGTAGAGAAATACGCCGTCTTTCCAGAGCGCAGCACGTAGCGCACTGAACTTGTGGGTATGGGGAGGGATAGCCGTTCCCATCTTCTCGCGGATAATCTGCTCGTGGCTCTGTAAGGCAGCAGACAATGTGGTAAAGACAATTCCCTGGCTTGCCAGCGATTCATCCCACTGGAGCGCGGTTTGCTGAGAATCTGCCGCCGGAGTGATAGTTTCTGGTTGTATGGCAGTTAGGTCGGTGCGCCGCCACACGGGGGGGATCGCTTGGGTGAAATAGTCCCAGGCTTGGGTGCGCTGCTCAATGAGCCACTCCGGCTCGCCTGCCGTGCGAGCAACATGGGCGATGTGGTCGCTGGTCAGGTCTACAAGGGCTGGAAATTGCATATCAGGCATGGCTTGCTACTTCCTCTTTTATCCAATCATACCCCCGCTCTTCAAGCTGTAATGCCAATTCTGGTCCGCCTTCACGGACGACCCGCCCACTGACCATGACCGAAACGGCATCAGGTTTGATGTAGTTGAGCAACCGCTGGTAGTGGGTGATGACCAGTGCGCCACGCTCTGGGGTGGCGAGGGCATTGACCCCTTTTGAGATAATGCCAATGGCATCTATATCTAGCCCGGAGTCGGTCTCGTCCATCACGAGCATCGTAGGCTTGAGCATGTACATCTGGAGCACTTCGAGCCGCTTCTTTTCGCCGCCGCTAAACCCTTCGTTGAGGTAGCGGCGCATAAACTGCTCGTCCATATCCAGCAGATGTAGCCCTTCACGCAATAGCTTGCGAAACTCGGCTATGGGAATAGCGGTCTCTTTGGGGTCTTTGCCTGGCTCGGCACGATGGGCATTGATAGCTGCCCGCAAGAAGTTGGCTACTGTAATCCCCGGTACCGATACGGGGTACTGAAAGGCGAGGAAAAGTCCCAGTTTGCTGCGTTCGTCTGGTCCCATCTCTAGCACATTCTGCCCCCGATACCATATCTCGCCGCCGATTACTTCATAGCCGGGGTGTCCAGCAATGGTATTTGCCAACGTGCTTTTGCCGCTGCCGTTCGGTCCCATCACCGCGTGAACAGACCCAGGCTTGATGGTCAGATTGAGACCTTGCAAAATTTCTTTGTCTGCTACCCGTACCCGCAAATCACGAATAACCAAATCGTTTGTTGTCATAGGTGTGTCTTTTACTCCTCTAATTCTCCTACATGAAAACAACAATGGTGGTCGCCTTCCAGAATGGAATGTTCTTGGACAACCTTTTTTCCCAAGACCTGCTCAACCATCTGTTTTTCCATTTCGCATACCTCCATATGGGATTGTGCCACGTTGTGGTAGGGGCAGGAGAAAAGCCGAATCCCCGTACCAGAGGGCTGGATGTCTGAAGGTATGCCCTGGGCTTCGAGCTTGGTGCGTAGCTCTGCTAGGCGGTCTTGTATATCTTCGCCGCTCATCCGGTCTGCATAGTCGCTGGCTAACCTCATACTAACCCGATGGAGCAGATGTTCTACCTTTTGCATGCCTTCTTCAGTGGCGATTTCTTGCAAAAGCAGGTGGATGAGTAAATCGTAGTTTTTGGGAAAGAGTCGTTGGGCTTTGTCTGTTAGAGTATAGACCAGCCGAGGGCGACCCGGACCATATCGCTTCGTACTGGTAGAGACAAACGCTTGAGATTGTAGGTGTGCTAGGTGCTCGCGCACGGCTGTCGTGCTTACCCCTAACACACACTCCAAATCTTTGATTGTCGCCTGCCCATTTCTTCGTAGGTATTGCAGAATAGTGCTGGCAGGGCTTGTTGACGGAAACCCTAGTACTTCCATAATGCTGCACTCCTTTGTGATACCAAGCAGTATAGCAAGAAGTTCGGGTTTTGTCAATATTTCTACTAAAAACAGTAAAAATACACAAAAGTCAGCTTTGCGTATTACGGCGTGGCGGCGTAAGGAAGGGACCATGCGCCCCAATAGACCCAGAGGTTGCTGCGCTCTTCAAGCTGTTGTTGTGATGATCACTAGACAGGCTAATGCTTGGCATCTGGGGTTCGTTGCCGGGTGTGGATGCGCCGCCAACCTCTGCCGCCCGCAGCCGTTCTGCCTCTTGCATCAGGTGGGGAGCAGGCTCATGGTAAAAGACCAACTCTTGTCCATACGTTGTGCTGCCGGTAGCTTCCACTACCACCCGACTGCCAAAGGGGATACCACCGGAAGCCAGCATATCAGCAAGTGGCGAATCCAAGTTTTTCAACAAGTACTGGCGGAGTGGCCGTGCGCCAAAGCGGGTGTCAAAACCCTTTTGCAAGAAAAACTCTTTGGCACTCTGGGAAAGTTCAACACTAATACCCTGCCGCAAATATTGCTCGTTGCTCTCTAGGAGCATACGGTCTAGCACCTGCCGCAAAATATCGCTGGAGAGCGGGCGAAAGGCGACAATCTCATCCAACCGATTGATCCATTCTGGCGAGAAGACCCGTTGCAAGGCTTCAAAGCCAATTTGGTAGATGTGTTGCCCAGTAGACTCGACATCTTGGTGGGGGGTACGAAACCCTATGGTGCGTTGGTCAAGGTAGTCGACCATTTCCTTTGCCCCAACATTGGTTGTCAAAATGAGGATGCTGTTTTGGAAGGATACCCTGCGCCCCCCATTGAGCAGGAGTATTTCCCCGTCTTCCATAATCTGCAAGAGCAAATTCCAAAGTTCGATCTGGCCCTTTTCAATTTCATCAAAGAGTACCACGCTGTTTTCTTGCTCAATAATATCTGGATTAAGCAGCGGTTTTTGATCACGTCCAACGTAAGATGGCGGCGCACCAACCAGTGCCGACACCTCATGCCCCTGACTAAAAATAGAGCAATCTATCTTGAGAAACGCATCGTTATCAGGACGCAAGAGGTGGGCAAGACAACGTGCTGTTTCTGTTTTGCCGACCCCTGTTGGTCCAAGAAACAGGAGTGTCGCTTGGGGACGGCGAGCATTGCCTGCTGAAAACCCAAACCGCGCACGATTGAGGGTGCGTATCACACTCTCAATGGCGCGGTTTTGCCCAAATATCTGTGAACGCAGTTTGTTTTCCACTGCGTCTAGTGGATTCTGTGTACCTCGAACAGCCCGTATCATAAATACCCTTTTCTAAAGCCTAAGCACGATTCCTCCAGTTATATGTTAGCGTAATTGAGCAATGGCACCAACGATAAACGCCACGACAAAGACCAGCAATGAGAGCGATTGGGAAAGTAGTAACAGTGGCGCAGCCCCCAATCCAATGCCTACTCCCACTGCAATCCGTATAGATTTTCCCCGTTTGGCTTGCGTGAAACGATCAAGCAAACTCACCAACAATCGGGAGAAAAACGACCCGGCAAAGATGGAAAGCAGCAGGGCAAAGAGAAAGCCACGCAAGAACATCACCACGGGAATACTGAGCAGAAAAGCGGCAACAAAGCCGGTAATCCCGGCAATGACCAGATGCTTGGGTTCCACTTGGTAGTTTGGCGGACGACGTTCTAGCGCACAGTCTGGACACAGCTGCCCCACAACTGATGGTTTGGCACATTCAGCACAGATAGGGTTGCCACATTGGATGCAGTGCAAGCCGGTTTCCCGGTCTGGATGGCGATAGCAAACGGTAAAGATGTCCTCATCCGATGAGGGGGGATGGTCGGATTCGTCATCGTCCCCATTGGCGAGGATAGTTGCTTCTTGCTTTTGTGACGGGGCAAGCACTTGTCCCGCTTGGATCATCTGCGCTACCTCATCCAATTTGTCTTGTATGACGGTATTGGATGGTTCAAGCTCCAAAGCTCGCTGGAGGTAGGATTGTTTGTCGCGGTAGGGGCGCACAGCATCTGCAAGACCTAGCCACCCATCCACATACTCTGGGTCCAGTTCTGTTACCCGGCGAAAGTGTCTCCGTGCTTCGTAGAAATCACCTTGCAGTAGTGCCGCTTTCCCTTGCTCAATTAATGCGGTTACTTCATTGGCTATGCTTGACTCTGGCATATAAGAAAAAAATCCTTCCTCTCTCCATTATAGTACAAAATGTTTTTGTCTGCTCAACGCGAGATAACTATGACCTTGCCCCAATAGTCTTTTCGCATGATACACGAAAAATCACATGAGCATGGGGGAGACATCCAACTTTCCTGGGGAGTGGCAGATATTTTTTCCGTTTTGCCCCCGTTCCCATTCCAGGGCGAGGGGGTAGGGAGGTAAGGTTGTGCCCCTACCCCCCCCCCGTAGTTTCAACTCCAGCGTTTTGTTTTACGTTTTTACTGTATTATTGCGTGAGCGTAGGAGTCTATCCCAAAGCGCGAGAGATTGCGCTCAATTGTTTGGAGATAATCTGGTAGTAAGAAGACTTTACCTAGCGGGGTTGTATAGCCTAACTGTCACAAAAGGTATTTGGTATACCCCTTGTCCTTGGCAATTTCCGATGCCCCATGATTATTGACGCTCGTATTGGTCCGGCGAAAAAGGCGCACTCTGCCATTGGCATACCCAATGCGCCCCGCATAGCCATACTCTGGTTCTACGTCTATTTAGCTTGGCAATACGTTGGTATGTTCCACAACAATCTTTGTACCATGTTTTTATTATAGCAATCCTATTGAGTTTGTAAACCGTAGGGGAGCACGGTTCCGTGCTCCCCTACACATGGGACATCCTGCCCTGATGTGTCCCAACGGTCTGCTGGTTGTCGTACCCGCTTCACAATCGGTTTAGGATTGCTATAAGCATAGGTTAAGTATTTGTTAAAGGTTGTCCAGTAGTCCCTATATACAACACTTGCAACATAGACCTACTGTGGAAAGGGTGGGGGATGTGGGTAATAAACAACCAGAAATGAGAGGCAAAACTGCCTCCCATTTCTAAAGACTGTCACCTACTGGTTATCATACCAAAATGCTGTCCTGTGAACTAGCGGCTTGGCTTGTAGCGTTCCAGCGAAGCCTGGGCTGCTGCTAGACGAGCAATTGGCACCCGGAAGGGAGAGCAACTGACGTAGTTTAGCCCAACCGCAAAGAAGAACTTGACGCTGGCAGGGTCGCCACCGTGCTCGCCGCAGATACCTACCTTCAGGTCCGGGCGGGTCTTGCGGCCTAGGTTGGTACCCAACTGCACCAACTGCCCCACCCCCTCTTGGTCAATAGACTGGAAGGGATCATCGGCAAAAATCTTCTTATCCACGTAGGCAGGCAAAAACCGCCCGGAGTCATCACGGCTCAACCCCATACAGGTCTGGGTCAAGTCGTTTGTCCCAAAGCTAAAGAACTCTGCTGTCCGTGCTACCTTGTCGGCAGTCAGAGCCGCACGCGGCATCTCAATCATGGTACCCACGAGATATTCAATGTATACTGCGGATTCCTTCATGACCTCATCAGCAACGTTGCGAACAAGCTGCTCCTGCAATTTGAGCTCTTCCTCGCTGTTGATGAGCGGGATCATGATCTCTGGCTTGACATCTACGCCCTCTTGCTTGACTTTTACCGCAGCCTTGAAGATAGCGCGGGCTTGCATCTCGGTAATCTCAGGGTACATAATACCCAAGCGGCAGCCGCGGAACCCAAGCATGGGGTTAAACTCATGCAAGGCTTCAATACGCTCACGTACCTTCTCTACGGGCTTGCCAATTTTTTTGGCTACCTCTTCAATGCCTGCTGCTTCGTGTGGCAGGAACTCGTGTAATGGTGGGTCGAGTGTGCGGATGGTGACGGGCAGTCCGTCCATCGCTCGGAAGATGCCCTCGAAGTCTTCCTGCTGATACGGCTCAATCTTCGCCAATGCCTTGCGGCGATCTTCTTCTGCATCAGACAGAATCATCTCGCGCACGGCATCAATGCGATTACCCTCAAAGAACATGTGCTCGGTGCGACACAGACCAATGCCCTCTGCCCCAAACTCACGAGCAGCTTTTGCGTCACTTGGGGTATCAGCATTGGTGCGGACACCCATAGCGCGGAACTCGTCTACCCACTCCATAAAGACCCCAAAGTCGCCAGAAAGTTCTGTTTGTTTGGTTTCGAGCTTGCCAGCGAAGACCTCGCCTGTGCTCCCATCCAACGTTACCCAGTCGCCTTCTTTGATGGTTGTATCACCCACAACGACACACCGTTCCTTGTAGTTGACCTTGAGGCCGTCTGCGCCTGCTACACAGGGTTTGCCCATACCACGCGCCACCACAGCGGCGTGACTGGTCATACCACCGCGAGCGGTGAGAATAGCCTGGGCAGCAACCATGCCGTGGTAATCTTCTGGTGCAGTCTCAATACGGATGAGGATAACCTTATCGCCTTTAGCAGCCAACTCTTCAGCAGTATCAGGATGGAAAATTGCTGTCCCTGTAGCGGCACCGGGCGAAGCTGGCAGACCTTTGGTTAGGGCTTTACTTTTGGCTTTGACATCCGGGTCAATCATAGGGTGAAGTAGCTGATCCATCTGGGCTGGCTCAACCCGCATCACCGCAGTTGCCTTGTCAATGATGCCCGCGTTGACCATATCTACGGCAATCTTGACGGCGGCAGGACCGGTGCGCTTGCCATTACGGGTCTGCAACATCCAGAGTTTACCAGACTCAATGGTAAACTCCATATCTTGCACATCTCTGTAGTGAGCTTCCAACTTGTTGGCAATATCTACAAACTGGTTGTAGACTTCTGGCATGCTGCTTTCTAGCTTACTGATAGGCTGCGGCGTACGTACCCCTGCCACCACGTCCTCGCCCTGGGCGTTGACAAGATACTCACCAAACATCTTGTTTTCGCCAGTGCTTGGGTCACGGGTAAAGGCAACACCGGTAGCACTGTCGTCACCCATGTTCCCAAAGACCATCGCCTGCACGTTGACGGCTGTGCCGAGGCTATCGGAAATCTTGTTTACGCGGCGATAGTCTCGCGCTCGGCGACCATTCCAAGAGCTAAACACGGCTGCGATTGATTCGCGTAGTTGCTCCATCGGGTCTTCGGGGAAATCTACCCCTTTGTCTTGTTTGATAAGGGCTTTGAATTTGTCGGAAATCTCGGCGAGTTCATCAGCACTCAAGTCGGTGTCTTGGCGTTCACCATGCCCTTTGGCTTCTTCCATGATCTCTTCAAACTTATCACCTTCGACACCAAGCACAATCTTACCAAAGAGCTGGATAAAGCGGCGATAGGCATCTTGGGCAAAGCGGCGGTTGCCAGTCTGCTTGGCGATACCTTCAAGCGTCTGCTTGTTGAGACCGAGATTCAGCACTGTGTCCATCATCCCTGGCATAGAGAATTTTGCACCACTGCGAACAGATACGAGCAGAGGATTGGACGGGTCGCCAAATTTGCGCCCGGTCTGAGCTTCAATATCTTTCATACCTTCCAGAGATTGCTCCCACAAGCCATCTGGGAACTTCTCGCCATACTGATAGTAGGCATTGCAGGCTTCGGTGGTGATGGTGAAGCCGGGAGGCACAGGTACGCCAGCATTGGTCATTTCTGCCACACCAGCCCCTTTACCCCCAAGCAAATCACGCATGCTTGATCTACCTTCACGGAATAGGTATACCCATTTCTTGGACATTAACACCCCTCCTCTAAATAAGGTTAAAATTGAGAAACCATTATCATCATGTCTGGCAACCCTTGCCAGATAATAGCACCATCGCTCAACGTATGGAGCGTGTTCAGTCCTATGATATGGGACAATGGGGGAGATGTCAAAGAAGAGTTGGATAGTGTGGCAGATATTCTTCCCTCGTCATAGCCATGTTGCCCAACGAAAGCCGTCTAGTCCTCGGTTTCCCACCCGCTCTCCCCTTGCCCTGAGACTTCCGCTCGTTGACTCTCTCGGCTCGAATAGGGCGAAGGGGCAGGGGATGGGGGCTGACCGAAGGGGGCATAAAGGGGGCATAAGGATGGGAAAAGAATCTGTCACACCTGTAAACCACATCCCTATTGTGCAGAGATACCAGAGCGTAGTATAATGAGGGAGGCAAAAGATAAACACACGCGAAATAAGTAGAGGCATTATCGCTGGAGTGCTCCAGCAAAAACAACATTGTGAGCTACGTATGCTTACGGTAGAAAGGAAATGAACCGCAATGCTGCGAAATGAAGGTTGGATAGACCGCATTATCCGGGCAGTTGTTGGGCTTGTGCTACTAGGGGTCGGAGCTATCTTTTTGCAAGGACAAGTCGTCTTCTTGTGGGTCTTGGTTGTTGTTGGCTTGATACTCATGGTCAGTGGGGCACTTGGTTTTTGTCCCCTTTATCGGCTCTTTCGTTTTAGCACCATCCATAAACCCCAATATCACCGTGATGCGCCCCCTTCCCGTCCCTGGGCATATACCAATACTGATATGGTAGATAGTCGAGTACGCGGGTGGGGCAAATCTGAGTCTCGTTCGGCTATGTTCCGTTCTGACAACACCGGGCGTGGTTCAGGTTGGGGAACAAACGCAGAAGCACGAGCCGAGGGCAACCGTACCATGTATCGCTCCAACAGCAATGACAAAAAAACCGCATGGGGAACAGCGGCAGAGGAGCGAGCACGAAACAACCGCTCTATGTATCGCTGATACGATAACAATCCCATCTCACCAGAACCAGCGTTATGATGTTCTGTACAGGGCAATATTGTCTGGTGATGATTTGGTGGTACCAAACAGAAAGGAACCAGCAGATGAAACAAAATATGGTTATGCTAGACCGAGTTATTCGGGTTTTTGTCGGTATAGGGATTTTTGGGGGCGCAGCAGCTTCCGGTATTCCCTGGCTTATCGCCCTGGGGATTATCATTGGGCTTATCCCCATTGTCACAGGCTTTATCGGGTTTTGCCCCGCCTACATCCTGCTGAAACGCTACTTGCCAGAAAAACCGGTCCTTTCCCCCGCCGAAAAACGGCATGGGACACGCTCGTTGCGCTCACTAGACGAACGCAAGTTGAGCGATTATAGTGGGGCAGAGGCGCGTATGGCAAGCAATCGTGCGGCATTCCGAGGGGCTAATGATATGCCCCCACGCTCCGAATGAGGGGCAGGCAAACACGACCTTGATTCTCTCTATGGCGGGATACTCCCTACCCGCCATTATCATTTTTGCTTGGTTTGGGTAGAACGCGTGAGAAAATGGATGTAGTTTCCGTTTTCATGCATAGGACTTCATACCACCGTCAATCGTGCAGAGACAATACATGGAATATCGTATCCTCATAGTTAGTGAAGATGCCGCACAACGTAACAGGTACGCTGAGACTCTTCTATCCATACCACCTGTTGAAGAAGTATCCTATCAAATTGCGACAGTAGGCTCTGTTGCTGCTGCACAGCTACAGGCAACCCGCCAGCGATTTGATCTCGTTATCGTTGCGCTGAGTCAACAAGATGATGGTTTACAGCTTTCTAGTCGCCTCAAAGAGCTGTTTCCTGATATGCGCTTATTGCTGCTTTGTGAACAGGGTATTACCAAGTCGCAGCTGAAAACTGCTCGCCTAATTCGGGCTAGTGTTGCGGAAAGTACCATAGAACCCAACAGTCTGCGGGCTATTGTCTCTGATATGCTTGGCACGAGTGCCATCCAAAGCAAAAAAAGTCCGCAAAAACCAGCACAAGCTACTTCTGCCGCAGCCGGAAGTATCCCTGCAAAACTTGCCCACGATGTTTTACAACCTTTCTTTGACCCTTTCCTTGATGAATTGCGCCGGCAGACAAACGCCCAGATTGCGATTATCAGCGATAAGCAAGGGCGCATACTGGGGCAAAATGGCGAAGATAAAGGCGTAGATGTTGCTGCAGTTGCTGAAATTATCGCGTATAGTTGCAGTGCGGTGTTTCGGTTGGGGCACATCCTCCACGATCCCGATACTATTCACTTGAGCGTCCACGAGGGCAAATCTTACGATGTGTACTCTGCCAATGTCGGCGAGGAACGATTTCTTGCCCTCTTCTTTAACAAAGAATTTACCACCCCCAAATTTGGTCTCATCTGGCTGGTCTTAAAGCGCAACGTAGAGAAATTTAGCCGTATGACCTAGCCCTGCCCCCCACTCCCCCCTGTCCCCGCTCCCATACAGGGCGAGGGGGAGCCGATTCCCCTCGGTGGGACTCGGGGCTAGGGGATGGGGGTTGACCGGTGAGACATGTTCTCCTCTCCCCTAACCTACCCTGGTAAGACTCCTTGCCCTCAGCCATCCGTTCGTTGACCCTCGCGGCTCGAATTGGGTATTTGACAACTCCCCCCTCTTCCGTTACCATGCGTTGTTAGGAAAAGAGCTACCTCCGTAAGACAACGTAGTCTAGGATGGTTCGGGATAAGAACCTATCACCATTACGGTAGGTACTCGTTTTCCGTGGTTGGCAAAGCAGCATTGCTTTCCAACACTCCGGCAGCTTCCCCTATGCATCCGTTAGTATAGCATGTCGTTCCCCAAGCCATCTCTGCTGGATATACCATAGGGGGCTATACCCGCCTGTGGAAACTTTCAACAAGAACCCAAGAAATGGATAATTTAAGATATACAGAAGGGAGAACCTTATGCAAACTATAGCAGGGTTATTTGATACCTACCGAGACGCAGAACAAGCCATACGCGACCTCCGTGATTTGGATATTGAGCGCGATCAGATCAGCATACTTGCCCGTGACACCGTATTACACGAATATGTTGCCGATGCCGAAGACCCCATAATGTCAGGAGCTATCGGTGGTTCCGCTATCGGAGGATTAGGCGGCTTGCTCATGGGATTGAGTGCCGTCACCGTCCCCGGTATTGGTCCCGTCTTCGCCGCTGGTACTATGCTGGCTATGCTTGGCACAACCACAGCAGGCGCGGGGATTGGAGCCGTAACTGGTGGGCTTATCGGGGCACTTACCAACGTGGGTATATCAGAACGAGATGCCCACGTCTATGCCGAGAGTGTTCGCCGGGGGAGTATCATTGTCTTAGCCGACGTAGCCGATAATCACGCTGATGCTGCGATTGCGGCATTGAATCGAGCCAACGCAGTAGACATTGCGGCACGCCGAGATACATTACACAACGAGGGGTGGAAATACTTTGACCCAAACCACACCCCCGAGTCTGAGAAGGCTGTCGCTAGGTAGCCTTGAAACCTGACTACAAATAACCTATTTTGCCCTTACCCCATTCCTACAGCATAGGGGATGGGACAAAGGGCAAAGCAAGAAAGGGAAGCCCATGACCCACGACCATCATTATGATGGAGTCCTCTTCGCTGGCAGTGCTCACCCATTGTTGGCACAAACCATTGCTCAACATTTGGAACTTAAGCTAGGCAAATGTACGGTAGAGCGATTCCCTGATGGCGAAACGACCATCGAACTGCTCGAAACGGTGCGCCGTAAAGAGGTGTTTCTGGTGCAACCCACTTGTCCGCCTGTTAATGATCATCTGGTTGAACTGTTAGCCTTTATTGATACATGCCGGCGTTCATCCGCCGAGCGTATTACCGCAATCATTCCCTACTTTGGCTATGCTCGCGCCGACAAGCGGCATGGCAGAAGGGAACCAGTAACAGCCAGTATGGTGACAACGCTTTTGCAAGCGATGGGGGTAGACCAAGTGGTAACGGTAGACCTACACGCTCCCCAAATCGAAGGGTTCTTTCATGTACCAGTAGACAACCTCACCGCAGTGTCTACGCTCTGCAAAGCAATGCAACCTCACCTACCAGCAGATACCATCATCGTCTCGCCCGATGCCGGGCGGGTGAAGATGGCAACCCGCTATGCCCAATACCTCAATATGCCCGTAGCAGTGTTGCATAAGCAGCGCGAGAGCGGGAGCGAGACCACTGTCACCCACCTGGTGGGTGATGTCCAAGATCATTCGTGTTTGCTCATTGATGATATGATAGCTACTGGTGGCACCATCGCTCAGAGCTTCGATGCCTTGCTTGATGCTGGCGCACGCCCGGAAATGTGGGTAGCAGCAACGCATGGATTGCTGTTGGATGGCATACGCGAAAACCTCTCGCATGAAGTCGTCAAAGGGGTGTATATTACCGACACGATGCCACAGACCACAAGCAACTGGCACAATTTGCACATTATTTCTGTTGCCCCATTGCTTGCCGAGGCTATCCAACGGTTTCTCATGCATAGCCAAATCCGTGACCTTGTTTCGTGATACAAAAGTATACAGGGTACTTCTGTTATACGAGTAATCTATGCCTGAATGTTCTAGGAAAACACCTATACCAAAAGAAGGAGCACTAAGAATCAATGCATATCGTTATTTTTGAAGTAGAATCATGGGAAAGAGAAGTCTTTCATCCATTAGAGACTGAACACCACCTCACGTTTGTGCAAGAACCATTGACTTCCCGCAATGCCGACCAATACCCCGATGCGGAGATTATCTCCCCTTTCGTTTATTCTAGTCTAAGCACTGATGTGCTCGATAACTTCCCGAAACTCAAACTCATTGCCACCCGTTCAACGGGGTTTGACCACATAGACTGTACCCACTGTCGAGATCGCAATATTCTGGTGAGCAATGTCCCAACCTATGGTGACAACACGGTAGCCGAGCATGTGTTTGGGCTATTGTTGGCAATTAGCCACAATATGATTGAAGCTGTAGACCGCACCCGTCGTGGGCAGTTTTCCCAACAAGGGTTATGTGGGTTTGACCTGTTTGGCAAGACGCTAGGGGTCGTGGGGACGGGCAGTATTGGTCGAAACGTCATCCGCATAGCCAAAGGGTTTGGGATGGAAGTTATTGCTTTTGATATTCGCCCAGATGAGGAAGCAGCAGCACAGCTTGGCTTTCGCTACGCCGATATGCCCGAATTGCTGGCACAGTCGGATATTATCACGCTGCATGTACCTGCCAACAGCCATACCCATAACCTCATTGCTGACGATGCCTTTGCCCAGATGAAAGATGGGGTGGTCATCATCAACACCGCACGGGGTGCTGTGATGAATGTACATGCCCTAGTCCGGGCGTTGGGGTCGGGCAAGGTGGCAGCAGCCGGGCTAGACGTGCTGCCGGATGAGCCAACGATTCGTGAAGAGGCTGAATTGTTGCGTTCTGTCTACCGTGAACGGTACGATGTAGAGACGCTCTTGGCAGACCATATCTTGCTGCGGTTGCGAAATGTGATTATTACTCCCCATAGTGCTTTTAACACCCGTGAAGCCGTGGGGCGCATTCTGGAGACAACGCGGGAAAACATCGAGTCTTTTCTCCAGGACAAGCCGCGCAATATCGTTGTATAGGAGTAAGGTTATGTCAAATTAGAACCACCCGGTATTCGTTTTCCCCTCGCCCTTTATGGGAGAGGGGGCAGGGGGAGAGGGTTCTTTTCCCCCATCCCCTGCCCCTTCCCCCACCGAGGGGAGAAGGGGGCGACAGGTTCCCCCCCACCCCCTGCCCCTTCCCCCACCGAGGGGAGAAGGGGGGCGGAATCCCCCCATCCCCTGCCCCTTCCCCCACCGAGGGGAGAAGGGGAAACGGGCAGGTCTCCCCCTCGCCTGCAAATGCACATCTAGCTACCGGGGGGTGCGGTAAGGACCAAGATACCGCTGCACCAGCGACAAATCAAACTCGCGCTGGAGCGAAGTACGCGCTCCCTCTGCTGTCGCCGCCAATGCGTGGGAGAGCTGCCGACACACCGCATCTGCCAAAAATTGTGGCAATGGTTCTTGAACACTCTCTACGCGAAGAGCACTCCGAAAGGTCGCCAATACTGCCCCTAATGGCTCACGGGCAATCAATGCCGCTGGCAACTCCAAACGGTAAGCTGGTCCCACACGGTCTGGGCGATAGTAAAGCACATAGATCTGCCCATAGCCATGTTCTATAGTCGTACGATAGGCGCGAAAGTCTGGCAATGAGGTACTGCGATACCCCGTCAACAGATGGGGGCGATCTCCACGGATGAGCGGGACGGGCAGGGAGTATTCGCCCGGCTGCAACACACTGCTCCATAGCGAGCGATCTGTCACGGTACCGCTCAAGTGAGGAGCCAGGGTCGTTACATCCTCCACCGATGTCGCCGATTTGGAGTGGGCAATGACCCGGCGCGATTCAATGACGAGTTGCCAATCTTTCGCTTGGAAAAACTGTTCAATCAAGGGGCGAAACGATTCCCACCACGCCGGCGGATGGTTGTGGCGATGGTCTTGGGCATAGCGCATCAGTAAGCGATTGATTTCCAGCAACATCGAGTAGAAGGAGCCATCTAGGACAAAAAGACCACTGTTGGTAGACCGCACTCGCCGGGCGAGCAACTGCAGTTCAAGGATACAGCGCATACCGCCAAGAATACCCTCGATTTCCTCTATTGGCGGAAGGAGATGCACATGCACATCTTGGTCGGTCAAGGCGGCATCTTCCACCGCCGCCGCCGCAATTGCGGCAAAGATAGCCCCTGCCGCAGGCACAGTCGCCTGGGAGCCATCTACGGCACAGAGACAGCGGGTGGGACCATCTGGGGCTACCCGTATCCGCCGTTCCATCAACGTCCGCAACCGTTCGCGGTCATCTTCAAGTTGTTGGAGCGTTCGGCGGCATGCCTCGGTACAAGGCGAGATAGCAGAAAGCACCGCCGCAGGCAGCGCAGCAGTGCCAAGATTGGTTATGGCTTGTGGTTCTTTGCTCACGATGCTGTCCTCACTCTAGCTGATTTTCAATCTGTCTTATGGCATCCAACAGTTTATCCTGCCGCAATGCTGCGGTAACATCGCCACGGGTGCGCTCTACCACCGAGCGCAGCGCGTCTGTTGAACGGCGCAACCCACTGGTAACAGCCTCTGGATAGTCTACGGTCATCAGCAAACTACACACCTCATCCATAATATCCAGCAGGGAGCTAATCTCGGCCGGGTGCTCGTGGCGTATTCTATCCAGAATAGCCCGGCGGAGTTCACTGGCAGCTTCTGCCAACCCATTGAGGTAGGCAGCCGGGTGGATGTTCAGCGTTGTTGCAGAGGGTGGCGGTGTGTTGGTAAGGAAAGCATAAACCAACGCAGCTTCGGCATACTCCTTAAAAGCATCCTGGGTATAGCCAGCGGCGATAAGCTCTGGATGGGCTGCGACAGTTTGGTGTAAGGTGTCGGCGGTAGTGGTCGCTTCTTCTAACAAAGATACCGCCTCTGGAAAAGATGTTCGATGGCAAGCCCGGATGGTTCGCGCACACTGGCGAACCAGCGTGCGCGACAACACCAGGGCAATTTCACGGGCTTGATGCTGCACTTCTAGCAACGAAGCACTCTCTGAAACGAGCGTATCTATAGATACAGATAAAGAGAGAGAGATTCCCATAGGTTGGGCTATTTTCCATTCCCTTTGAGTATCTCTAACAAAGCCTTTGTTTCATCCCGTTCCCTAGCCTTCTCTTCTTCTGCTTCATCACCCCCAAGAAAGGCTTTGAATGCTTGGACTATATCAGGATCAATAGCGTTCGGGCGGTCAAACCCTTCTGGTGGAACCTGACCGTCTTCTTCATCCATACCCAGCAATTCCCGCGCACGCTGCATCTCTAGCTCCTCTGGGGTGAGCTTGGGAGTTTCGGGTTCTTTTTCCTCTTCATGGTCAGGTCTGGAGAGGATAAGGGCTATATCGGCACTCAACTCCTGTTGCTGCACATGCTGCTGTTTTTCTATACCGGTGCCAGCAGGGATGAGCTTCCCGATAACCACGTTTTCCTTCAGCCCCCGGAGGTAGTCTACGCTGCCATTGATAGAAGCCTCCGTCAATACCCGGGTGGTCTCTTGGAAGGATGCAGCCGACAGGAAGCTATCCGTATTCAGTGAGGCTTTGGTAATACCTAACAACACGGTGGCAGCAATTACGGGGTCTCCCCCTTGACTTATCACCTCTTCATTGACCCGTTTAAACTCGAAGACCTCGATAAGTTCATTGGGCAACAAGCCAGTATCGCCTGGCTCCTCGATACGCACTCGCCGCAACATCTGGCGCACAATGACCTCAATGTGCTTGTCGTTGATGTTGACCCCCTGACTACGATAGACCCGCTGGGCTTCAATGACCAGGTAGCCCTGAACGGCATCTCTGCCTTGATAAGCCAGCAGTTCTTGTGGGTCAGCACTCCCTTCAGTGAGCTTCTGCCCAGCAACAACCTCTTCCCCATCATGCACAATCAAGCGGGCAGTGTGGGGAACGATGATCTCCCGTTCATCAGTATCATTGAGGCTAACCACGAGTTGCCCTTCTTGCACATGCACGATGCCATCCATACGGCTCACGATGGGCGGGTCATTGCTATTGGCAATATTGGTTTCCGCAAGCACTTGCCCCTTTATGACTTCATTTCCATGATCTACAAGCAAGTTGTAGTCGGGTGGGAGGGAGTAGGTATCGGTGTAGACATTGGTTTTGCTCACATACACCGTGCGGATACCCTCATCACTCTTGACTATCCGGGTAATCCCATCTATCTCGGACAGAAACGCCTTCCCTTTGGGGCTACGGGCTTCAAAGATTTCTTGCACTCTCGGCAGACCCTGGGTAATATCTTCGGCACTTGCTACCCCCCCCGTATGGAAGGTGCGTAGCGTCAACTGCGTACCAGGTTCACCAATAGACTGCGCCGCGATAATCCCAACGGCTTCGCCTACATCAACCAGTTTGCCCGTAGCCAGGTTGCGCCCATAGCACAAGCGGCAGATGCCATGTTCAGACTGGCATGAGAGCGCTGTTCGGACATAGACTTCTTCTTGCTTCAAGTCATTGACGATATAGGATGCTAGGTCTTCATCAATTTCTTGGTTGCGCTCTACCAAAACTTCGTTCGTCTCTGGGTCAAAGATTGGTGCTGCCAAGACGCGCCCGGTGATACGTCTCTCCAACGCCTCCATCACCATAGCATCATCTTCCATACGCAACCACATGCCGTCTTCTGAGCCGCAATCTTCTGTGGTCACGATGACATCTTGGGCTACGTCTACCAAACGCCGGGTGAGATAGCCCGCATCAGCAGTACGTAACGCGGTATCTGCGAGACCTTTCCGTCCACCGTGGGTAGAAACAAAGTACTCCAACACGGAGAGCCCTTCTCGGAAGTTGGCTTTGATGGGCAGTTCAATAATCCGTCCTGTTGGGTCGGACATCAACCCTCGCATCCCTGCCATTTGGCTAATCTGGTTGATGTTACCACGCGCCCCACTGACTGCCATCATAGACACCGGGCTTTGCGGGTTCATGTGCTTCTGAACGGCTTCTTTCACCTCTTTGGTAACATTTTGCCAGATGTCTACCACCACGCGATAGCGTTCATCTTCGGTGATCATCCCCCGCCGAAACTGCTTTTCTACATTGTTGACCTGCTTATCTGCAGCCTCAACAATGGCAGTCTTAGTTGTTGGTACTTCAATGTCGTTAATACCAATGGTCATCCCGCCTAGGGTGGCATGCTTGAAACCAAGTCGTTTTATCAAGTCTGCCTGCATAGAAGTCATCTCAGAACCAAAGAGTCGGGCTAACTCTTGCTCGCTCTTATTAGGAAACCGCTGTTGCACACTCTCTAGGTACTCTGGGGGAATATTGCGGATATTGGTAAAAAACTTGTAGCACTCGGCAATGATCTCTTTCAAGCCCTTCTTGGCGATGATTTCATTCCGATAACGTAACGGTGGCAGCAGCGCATTGTTCAAGATAAGCCGTCCTATGGTCGTCTCAACCAGAACTGCTCGCCCACCATCTTTGGTAAAGGGCTTCACCTTGAGGTCTTTCCCCCGCACAAGTTTACTCAACATGTGCTCGTTGATGTCGGCTTGCAAGGCAGGGGGCAGCCAGTATTTACTGGCAATCTGGGATTGGATACTGAGTTGGGACTGGTAGTTGCTGTATTCAGCATAATCAAAGTTGGTCAGGTATTCCTCATCCAGTACCACGGTGATAATATCTTTTATCCCAATAACCCGCTTGTCGTAAGCAAGCATGGCTTCTTGGGGACTCTCAAATTTCTTGCCCCGCCACATTGTCGAATCTTCGTCTGTTTCATTCACCATACTGAGGTAGAAACAGCCAAGCACAATGTCTTGCGAAGGCGTAATAATAGGCTCACCATGGGCAGGACTGAGCAGGTTGTACGTACTCAACATCCGGGTTTGGGCTTCTTCCTGCGCCCGCAGCGAGAGCGGCACATGCACTGCCATCTGGTCGCCATCAAAGTCTGCATTGAAAGCGGCACAGACGAGCGGGTGCAACTGAATAGCACTCCCCTCAATGAGCTTGGCTTCAAACGCCTGGATAGACAAGCGATGCAAAGAGGGGGCACGGTTGAGCATCACCTTGTAGTCTTTGATAATCTCTTCTAGCACGTCCCACACTTCAGGACGTACCCGCTCTACAATACGCTTGGCACTCTTGATGTTGTGGGCAAACCCTTTTTCGACCAAGCGGCGCATGACAAAGGGCTTGAAGAGTTCCAGAGCCATTTTCTTGGGCAACCCACACTGATGCAGTTGCAGGTTTGGCCCAACTACGATAACCGAACGTCCGCTATAATCTACCCGCTTACCTAGCAGATTTTGACGAAAACGCCCCTGCTTGCCCTTGAGCATATCGCTCAGGCTCTTGAGACGATGCTTACCTTTGCCGCTTACCGCTCGCCCACGTCGTCCATTATCTATGAGGGCATCTACCGCTTCTTGCAACATCCGCTTCTCGTTGCGAACGATAATCTCTGGCGCACTGAGTTCCATCAGTCGCTTGAGGCGATTGTTGCGGTTGATAACGCGGCGATAGAGGTCGTTCAAATCGCTGGTCGCAAACCGTCCGCCGTCAAGCTGCACCATTGGGCGCAGGTCAGGGGGAATGACCGGTAACACCGTAAGGATCATCCACTCCGGGCGGTTGCCACTTTTGCGAAACTTCTCCACCACCCGCATGCGCTTGGTGGCACGTTTGCGGCGTTGCCCGGTGGTATTCTGAATCTCATCCTGGAGTTCTAAGGAGAGCGAATCCATATCTACCTGAGCGACAATCTCCCGGATAGCTCCTGCCCCCATATCGGCACGGAAAACATCAAAGGCAATTTCGCGCAGGTTGCGGTATTCGTTTTCGCTCAAGACCCGACCTACCTTGAGCGATTCCAGCATATCGATCTTGTCTTTTTCCTCTTTGAGCAGGAGGTCAATATCATGCTGCTGCGTTTTAGAAAACGCCTCTTGCTCCTGCGCCACTTCATTTTTGCGAAGTTCAAGGTCAGCATCAGCCCGCAATTCAGCATCGTTGATTTCACGCAAGTGAGCGGCTTCTAGCGATTCCTTCTCTCGGTCTACCATATCGTCTAGCAGATCAAAGGCAGTATCCCCGACAATTTTCCCCTCTTCAACTAACAACTCGCTGCGGAAGGTGATGTCTTCTTCTGCCTCTTTGCCCGTCAACTCTTCTAGCTCCTCGCGCAACTTTTGGGCTGCTGCTTCAAGTTGCTGGATGGCGGTTTTATACTCCTCCTCCATGTTTGAGCGTACTGTCGTCTGCGCGATCTCCAGTTCTTCAATCACCCGGGAATGCTCTTCCGTGAGCTGCATCCGCTTGTCCTCATCCTGTTGGACAATGCTGTCTCGTTTCTTTTGGTACTCTTCTTGAATTTCCTCGCGCAAATAGTCGAGCTTCATTTCATCTATTTCCACGATAATGTAGGCAGCAAAGTAGAGGACGCGCTCCAGGTTGCGGGGGCTAATGTCCAGCAGCAACCCAAGCCGTGAGGGCGTACCCTTGACAAACCAAATATGGCTGACTGGTGATGCTAGGGCGATATGCCCCATACGGTCTCGGCGCACCTTTGAGCGTGTTACCTCGACCCCGCACTTGTCACAGACCACCCCTTTATAGCGTACCCGTTTATACTTTCCACAATAACATTCCCAGTCTTTTGTGGGACCAAAAATGCGCTCGCAAAATAAGCCATCCCGTTCTGGCTTGAGCGTACGATAGTTTATTGTCTCTGGTTTTGTCACCTCACCGTGGGTCCATGAAAGGACATCTTCTGGTGAGGCAAGACTAATACGGATAGCGTTAAAATCGTTAATTTCGAGCATAGCTCTTTACTTCTCCTATGGTGCCTGGGGCAATCCTCACCCAGGGGAAACCCCTGGGGATTTTTGAACCAGTACACATCCCTAGAACTCGCCCCGTTCCATACCACTCAAGTTAATACCGTCTAGTGCCGCTATATCGCTGTCCATATCATCCGTCAATTCCAATGGGCGTTCATCTTCGGTGAGAACTTCCACACTGAGACCGAGCGATTGCAGCTCTTTGATCAGCACTTTGAAGCTCTCTGGTACCCCGGCTTCTTGGATAGGTTCCCCCTTCACAATCGCTTCATAGGTCTTGACCCTGCCTACTACATCGTCTGACTTGACCGTGAGCATTTCTTGAAGGGTGTAGGCAGCCCCATAGGCTTCCAAAGCCCAAACTTCCATCTCACCAAAGCGTTGCCCCCCAAACTGCGCTTTGCCCCCCAACGGTTGTTGGGTAACAAGACTGTAGGGCCCCGTACTTCGGGCGTGGATTTTGTCCTCAACCAAGTGGGCTAATTTGAGCATGTAGGCATACCCCACTGTGACCGGGTGATCAAAGGGAATACCGGTTCGCCCATCATACAGGGTAACTTTGCCATCATGCGGTAGCCCCGCTTCCTCCAACAAGGTTTTTATTTGGGTTTCGTTTGCCCCATCAAAGACCGGTGTTGCTACCCGATAGCCAAGCCGTGCTGCTGCCCATCCCAGGTGGGTTTCCAATATCTGCCCAATGTTCATACGACTAGGTACCCCGATGGGGTTGAGGATGATGTCTACCGAGCGACCATCGGGCAAAAAGGGCATATCTTCAATGGGAAGGACGCGACTCACGACCCCCTTGTTGCCGTGTCGTCCCGCCATCTTGTCCCCTGCGCTAATCTTGCGCTTTTGGCAGAGCAAGACGCGCACGGTTTGGTTGACCCCAACGGGCAACTCTGCCCCTTCCGCCCGGCTAAAGACTTTGACATCTATCACCTTCCCTCGCACCCCGTTGGGGACACGCAAACTGCTGTCCTTGACCTCGCGCGCTTTTTCCCCAAAGATTGCCCGCAACAATCGCTCCTCTGCCGTAAGGTCTGTTTCGCCTTTGGGGGTAATCTTCCCAACGAGAATATCGTTCGGTTGTACCTCTGCTCCCACGTAGATAATACCGCGGTCATCAAGGTTTCGCAGACTGTCTTGCCCCACGTTGGGTATATCGCGGGTTATCTCTTCCGGTCCGAGTTTGGTATCGCGGGCTTCTACTTCGTATTTTTCAATGTGGATACTGGTAAAGATGTCCTCACGAACCAATCGCTCACTGACCAAGATGGCATCCTCAAAATTGCCCCCCTCCCAGGGCATATAGGCAACGAGGATATTTTGCCCCAACGCCAGCTCGCCATTGTCAGTACTGCTACTATCGGCAATGACGGTGTTTGCTGTTACCCGATCTCCCCGGACTACGCCGGGGCGTTGGTTGATGCAGGTATCTTGATTGCTTCGCATAAACTTGCGGAGGCGATAGGTGCGACGAACTTTCACCCGTATCTTATCACGAATACGTGACGGTAAGGATTCCAGATGATTGACGACATCTTCTTTTACCTCGGTACCTGCCCCAAAGATAATATAGCCAATCTCTGGGTCTATGATGTCTTCGTCTATCACCAACCCCTGCCCAACCAAATCGCTAATTTCTGGTATCGTGTGTTCCTCATCCTTGACGACAATCTCGTCTGCGGTAGCACTGACCACGGTACAATCTGAACGGGTGACGATAACCTGCCCACTGTCACGGGCGGCGAGGTATTCCATACCCGTACCAACAATGGGCGCATCGGGGCGCAACAGCGGCACTGCTTGACGCTGCATGTTTGACCCCATCAACGCCCGGTTGGCATCGTCGTGTTCCAAGAAGGGAATCAACGCAGTACTGACACTGACCACCTGCTTGGGGGACACGTCCATGTATTGCACCCGGTCTATGTGCTCTTTGATGAAAATTTCCCCATAGCGGCAGGATACCATATCGATTTGAAACCGCCCATACGAATCAATCGGGGCATTTGCCTGCACGATAATATAGCGGTCTTCCTCATCGGCACTCAAATACACCACTTCTTGCGATACCACCGGCTTGATTTTGATGCGCTTGAGGGGCAGGTCAGCCAATTTTTCGGCAATCTGGCGGTTGATCTCTATGCCGGCTTCAGCAATGACTTCGCCTGGGTCATTAGTGATAGTATCCGCGAGGTACTGTCCCCGGAGCTGCCCAATGGCAATAGTTCGGGCGACCTCTTTATCTACCCGGGTACCCGCCGGCATGATGACTTCAGACGTACGGAGGTCGCGTACCTCGCGCAGCAGCACCCCTCGGTCTAGCCATAGGGGAGTATTATCAATAGCCCCATAAACGCGGCGGTAGGGGGTTTCCAGAAAGCCCATCTCATTGACCCGCGCAAAGGTACTCATTGTCCCTATCAAGCCAATGTTGGGACCTTCGGGGGTTTCTACGGGGCAAATACGCCCGTAGTGGCTATGATGCACGTCACGCACTTCAAAGCCAGCACGATCACGGCTAAGTCCCCCCGGACCAAGCGCGGAGAGGCGGCGTTTGTTGGTAAGCTCTGCTAGGGGGTTGGTCTGGTCCATAAATTGGGAAAGCTGACTGCCCCCAAAGAACTCCCGCATTGCTGCGACTACCGGGCGTATATTGATCAACCCGTTTGGTGTGGCAGTGTCGGTTTCCTGCAAACTCATCCGTTCTTTGATAACGCGCTCCATACGCAGCAGTCCAACCCGAAATTGCTGTTGGATAAGCTCGCCAACGGTACGCACCCGGCGGTTGCCGAGGTGATCTATGTCATCCGGTTTGCCCTGCCCATTGTTGAGCGAGATAAGCTGCTCGACAATCTTGAAAATGTCTATGGGCAACAGCACCCGGCTGGTTGGGTGGGACGAAGTAGTCGGGTGGTCATCGTTGTTCATCAACCGTCCGGTTTCGTTGCGCTCCCACAGGTTCTTGTTGAGTTTGTAGCGTCCAACTTTTGCCAAGTCGTAGCGGCGGGGGTTGAAGAGCAGGGACTCAATGAGCGAACGGGCATTCTCCAGCGTAGGGGGGTCGCCGGGGCGCAGTCGCTTGTACAGTTCCATCAGCGCATCGCGGGCATGGTGTGCCGAGTCTTTGTCTAGGGTAGATTTAATATACTCGTGCTCTTTTACATTATCTACCTGCTGAAACAGCTCAATGAGTTCTTCATCCAAGCCGGTTTGATCCAGTTTGCTATCCGCTACCCATTTCCACTCGCCGGTATCTGGGTCTTCTTTCCAAGCAAGGATAGCCCGCAACAGGATGGTCACTGGCAGCTTGCGCTTGCGGTCAACCTTTACGGACAGGACATCGCGTTTGCTGGTCTCAAACTCTAGCCATGCGCCACGGCTGGGGATGAGCTTTGCGGAATAGAGGGGTCGTCCGCTGGCGGGGTCTTGATCTTCTTTGAAGTATACGCCAGGTGATCGGATAAGCTGTGAGACGACGACCCGCTCAGCACCATTATAGATAAAGGTACCGTTTTCCGTCATAATGGGAAAGTCTCCCATGAACAGCTCACTCTCTTTGCGTTCAACGACAACGGCATTACCGATGGCACGCCCCATCGCTACCACATCAACCCGGTACGTTTGCCCTGCGACAGCATTCCAGGAGAAATGGTGGTAGGACATATCTACAAGGCTACTGGGTTTGATTTCCACACCGCTTATGCGGTTGTCCTCTTCGTCATAAATTTCCATCAACACTGGACCCGCACCAGCTTTCTTAAACGACAGGTTTACCGTCAGGTAGGAATCGCGGGGAGCCTTGACGATAAACGAAGTTTTATCATCGGCAGGTACATCAAAATCTGCGCGTGCGATGATAATATCGAGCCAGACATTCACTCGCAGGGGAGCGGCGTAGGTTAGGTCGCGTTCACGACATTGGAACTCATCATACCGGGGTTTTCCAAATGCATAGTCAAGAAAACGCAGTTCCAGATTTTTGCCGGTAAAGTCGGTGATGGGCGATATTTCGTCGAAGAGTTCCCGCAGCCCTTCACGTTTGAACCATTCAAAACTACTAATCTGGGTCTCGATCAATCGTGGCACCTCAATAGAGGCCATGATACGGGCAAACGAACGGCGGGTAATAGCTTTGCGATGCAACCCATCTCCCCCATGATCAATGGGCGAAATGAGCGGTTGCAGCACGACGGTTTCTGTCAACGGTGGCATATTCACCTCGTTGGTATTCAATAGCCAACTTCTCTTAGGACTCGTACCAATAAACGTATGTTTGATCGTAGGTCTTGGCACCATTGCTCTGGAAACATTACGACCTGCTGAAAAAAAGCACAAACAACCCGCTCCAGGGTTCCTGCCTATCCAGGGCGGCGACCTCTGAAACTGGTTTGTATGGTGTCAGTCTTAACGTCACTTCTAGGCAAGAGCATGGTGTTCCGGGGTTGTGCTCAGGTTTTCCTTCTTGTTTCCTTCACCTCGTGTAGTTTGGAGTACCTCTACAACAGACCTATGAGCATGCGGTATAAAAAATAATGGTACCATAAAAAAAAGGGTATGTCAAGTATTTTTTGCCCGAAATTTGTCGGGGGCAACCCCCTCGTTTTTCCCCTGCTCTTCCCCCTGCTCCCAGACATCCGCTCGTTGACCCTCGCGGCTCAATAGGTCGGGGGGGGGCTACCCGATAAGATGTAGTATGCTACGTCTCGCTTCCCTGCCCTACCCTTGTCAGGGAAGAGCAGGGAGGAACGGGTAAACAAAAAGGGGCAATTAAGGGGATTTCACAACACCCGCAGTGGCTCCAACAAACCCGGCTGTGCGGCATTTGCCGCTGCTATCGCTTCTGGTGAACCAAGTACCCCTACAATCCCATGATCGCGGAGGTAGTCCATCATCTCGGCAAAGCGGCGAAAATCTGCCGCTGTTGTCCCCAAGATTTCCTCGCGTTTTTGCTGGCGTATCTCGTCGGTATGCCCGGTTAGGTAACGCAGCATCGAGGTAAACCCCTTTGCATCGGGGAACTGGTAGGTATCAAAATGACTAATTGCCCCGATGATGCTGCGGGACACTTCATCCCGGTTCAGTGATACTTCACGCAGGAAAAGTGCCGTCTGGTCATACACTCGCAACGTATCGAGTACATTGGGGTCGCGGTAGGAGACGAAGACAAAAGCCCCCGAATACCGCCCAAAGCGACAAAAACAGCCGTACGCCCCCCCCTGCACCCGCACACGATCCCAGAGCCATGTCGTGCGAAGGTAGTTGGTAATGACCCCCATAGAGCCGTGCTGCTCATAGCCAGCGGCGTAGAGATTTGCCGCCTTGCCCACAAAGTTGACCTGTGACGAAGCCGTCAATCCCTCAAACCCTTTGCCATAGGTTGGCTGCCACACCACTTGGGGAACCTGTTGTGCGGGAATCTGTGCCAGGAATGTTGTCAGTTTGGGGCGTACTTGTTGCCAATCTTTGCCATCTATTGTTACATTGAGCAGCATTGCCCTACGGGAAAAGAGGATTTGTCGTACCTGCTGGAGTTTTTGTAGGACTCCTTCCCAATCCTGCTCTAGCTCCTGCACGAGTGAGCGCAGGAAGAATAAATGGCTTACCCCCCCTATCGTCTCATTGACCCAATCCGACTCATTGAAGCACGAACGGAGCCGCATATTGACAAAGCCGCTCCCACCTGGTATCAACGATGATTCCTTGCGGGCTTTTGCCTCTAGGACAATCTGGCGAAATCGCTCTTGATTATCAAGGCGTAGGGAGAGCAGCATATCTTCTAGGATAGACAAGAGGTCATCCAATCGCGGGACGGTTGCCTTGGTGCGGAGGAACAACCAACTGGTACTCACGGGGTCATCGCGTACCGCCATACTGACTGGCTGTGCTCGGATGCCGCCGGTTGTACTCCCAATGCGCTGCGACAAGCGGGTATAAACTTCGTGTTCCGTTCCCATTTCGCGCACGAGTCGCCCAAACAGGATGGCATAGGGGACGAGTTCTTGTGGCAGCTTGTGCAGGTCAAAGCCTATATCTAGGTAGACAATGCCGGTTGTGGGCAGATCATGGTAGAGGATGGGCGTTCCTTGCTCTTCATCCACGGCTAATGGGATGAGTTTATTTTGGGTATCAAGATCGCTCAATTGCAGCATGGGGATAGTAGCTAAGGCTTCCGGTGGGTCGGGGGTCTCTTGCATCTGCTTGATATGGTGGGTTGTTTCCACAATCTGCTGAATGTCCGCATCGCTCATTGTAGCGCGTACAGCATCCAAGCGGGTGCGCTCTTCGGCAACCTGCTGGTGGGCAAGGTCGGTATCGGGTTGGAGCAGCAGCGTTGTGCGGTGGGTGTTCTTGAGTAAATAGTGGTCAATCAATCCTTCAAAATACCGCTCACCATTGGTCAGGTGGGTTTTGAGTTTTGCCAGCGGTGCCTCAAACGCTAGGGGAACGATGGGGTCGCCATCGTGGAGCCAAGTCATCAATGCTCGCATCATCAGCGTGAGACCACGCGGCGAGGAGCCGGTATTGTTCTCGCGCATGTAGAACTCAAAGGTGTTGACTGCCGCCTTTGTTGTTTCGGGGTCTATACCATCGTTGACAAGCTGTTGCAGACAATCAAAGATGACTGCTTCAATTGCCGGCTCATCCTCTATGGCAATGCCCTTTAATCCCGTAGAGAAGTAGATTTGCCGCAGACCGGTTGCCATCCCTGCCCCAACAAGATCATCGCCAAGTCCTGACTCAATCAGGGCTTTTCGCAATGGAGAGGCGAGCATCCCGACGAGGATATAGCCAAGCATCTGGTAGGATAAACTCAAAACGGCATCCAAAGCACAGCCCGGTAGGAGCCAGTTTATCGTCATCATCCCACGCTTTTCGCCTTTGCTGCGTGGGTCTACGGGATACACCTGCACCAGCCGCTTTGGGGTAGCAAATGGCTGTTGTATAGGTACGATGGAGTTTATCGCCTGCGGTGCAAAATCTTGAAGGTAGGTTTGCACAATGCGTAGTCGCTCCTCTGGGTCATCATCTCCATAGAAGAATATCCGTGCATTGGATGGGTGATAGTATTGCTGATGAAACGCCCGGAATTGCTCATAGGTCAAGTTGGGTATATCTACCGGGTTGCCCCCAGAGGCTACCCCATACGGCGTGTTGGGGAAGAGCGACTGCCGCGAATATTCGCTCAACAACCGATCTGGCGAACCATATGCTCCCTTCATTTCGTTGAAGACGACTCCCTTGTAGTGCAAGGGTTGATCGGGGGTGTCTAGCTCATAGTGCCAGCCTTCTTGCTGAAATATCTCCCGGCTCAAGCGGGGGTAGAACACGGCATCGAGGTAGACATCTATCAGGTTGTAGAAATCTTGGGCGTTCAGACTCGCTGCCGGGTACGAGGTCTTGTCGGGGTAGGTAAGCGCGTTGAGGTAGGTTCGCAATGATCCCTTGATCATCTCCACAAACGGCTCTTTGAGTGGGTACTTGCGCGATCCACAGAGTACCGAATGTTCTAGGATATGGGCTACGCCGGTAGAGTCAGTGGGGGGGGTGCGAAATGTAATTCCAAATACTTTGTGCTCGTCGGTATTTTCTATCGAAAGGAGTTCTGCACCGGTGGCTTTATGGCGAAAGAGCCGCCCCCGTGATGCGATTTCTTCTATCTGCCGATCTTGCACCAAATCAAAGTTCTTGAAAACAGACATATCCATCCTTTCGAGTTATAAGATCAGAGAGAGCACCTCTGCTCTCCATGTATTCGCCAGTGATTAGGGTTTATTGTATCATATTCATGTCGTTACGGGTGTGCAACAGAAAGGGTCTGATCCTGAAATGGTCAATACGCAATCCATTGGTTTTATGCAGCAGTATCCTGAAATCGCTATCTTACCTATGCACAAGAAACTCACCCTAGCGCATACGCCACTGCCGCGGCGGCGTGGATGTGTGTCGTGTCAAAGAAGGGAACGGGGCAATCATTGGCACGGATCAACAAGCCAATCTCGGTACAACCAGCGATAATCCCCTCTGCACCGCGTGCTACCAACCGCTCAATAATGGCAAGATACTGCTGTTTTGCTGCCTGCTGGATATTCCCCATGCACAATTCCTCATAGATGATGTGGTGAACAACTTCACGGTCATCTTCCGCTGGAATCAGCACTTCTAACCCATGCTTATCCTGCAACCTCCCACGATAAAAATCCTGCTCCATCGTAAAGCGGGTACCAAGCAACCCTACCCGCTGAATACCCCTGGCTTGTATAGCGTTGGCGGTAGCATCTGCAATGTGCAAGACCGGCAGCTTCGTGTGGGACTGCACATCGTCTGCCATCACATGCATAGTGTTGGTGCAAATGACGATACACGCTGCTCCGCCACGTTCTAGCCGTTGTGCAGCGTCGATCATCACGGCAGTTGCTTGCTGCCAATTTCCCTCCCGTTGCAGGGTTTCCACCTCGGCAAAGTCCACCGAGTACAGCAGGGAATGGGCAGAGTGTAGCCCACCACATCGCTCCCGCACCAGCTGGTTCATCAACCGGTAGTATTCAACAGATGATTCCCAACTCATCCCGCCTATCAATCCAATACACTTCATCATGGCAGTCTGTCTGCCTTTCTTGAGTCATTTCTTAATCGGGTACGCCCTCATCGTATGTTGGCTCCTAGTGTACCACAAAGCGTTAAAGGGCGTGGGGGGGGGGACGGAGAGATGTTGCATGCAACGTCTCTCCAATAGCCGTTCGTGTTTGGGAAAAATATCTGCCATACCCAAATTGGTTTGCTCGCACCTCTCGTTTGGGATATACTACAAACAGCAATCCATAGTCTTTATCTTGAAAGCATTTCCTTGTATGGAACACAGGATAATACATCCGCTGATGACCATTGAGCAAAAGCTCCGCTGGCTCCTACCTGCTGACCTGTATGCTTCAGTGTGGGTAAATCCTACCGCTGAAACCTTGACTAATACGTTTAATCACCTGCGAACATTACGTCATATCTTGTATGACTATTTGCCACGCCAAATTGCCGAGAATCCGCCATCGCTAGGGGAAACGCGCTATATGTGGCGTGAAGGTACCCTGATGTTTACTGATCTCGCTGGGTTTACCCGCCTCTTAGAAGCCAATGCCATACATGGACGGGCCGGGGCTGAAACGTTGCTAGGAGTGCTCAACGACTATTTCACCCATATGATAGAGATTGTCAGCAAGTCTGGCGGTGTCCTCCTCGAATTTACCGGCGATGCTATGCTTGGGCAATTTACCAGCGATTCTATGCAACACGCGACCACACGAGCAGTACGGGCAGGGTTGCGGATGCAACGCGCTATGCACCATTTCGCCAATATTGAGACAGACCAGGGCAACCTCTCGCTAGGGATGCGTATTGGGCTACACCACGGACGATTTATCGCAGCGGATATAGGCACCCCCCGCCGTATGGAGCAGGTCTTGCTTGGGAGTACCGTATTGGCTACCAAACTGGCTGAGGGCAATGGCTTGGTTGGCAGCGTAAATCTGACCGAAGCGGCTTATGAGCACGTCAAAGATACCTTTCACTGTCAGCCGGGCGAACCGGGCTATATGTTGGTCATAGATAACCTAAACGACAACCAACTTGGCGAGTATGACCTTTCGCCATCGCGTCGTCGCCTTGCTAGTGCGCTGTTGTTAGACCGCAGTATTGAGGGGTTGGTACACGAGATAGATTCGGCAATAAATCTGGTACAACCGTTAGCCAGCTATATCCCTATGCAAATCCTCAACCTATTGGTTGAGAGTGCATCCCGGCGGCGTATCGTCCCGGAGTTTCCCGAATTGAGCGTTATCTTCGTCAATCTGATAGGGCTACCAGAATCGGTAGATTATGCGTTCCCTGGCGAAGAGAAACCCCCTATTGTCGCTATTTCGCAAGCCTTTGCGCTCATCAATGCCGCGGTAGAGGCACGGGGGGGGGTGCTCAAAAATGTTACCTACCACCACACCGGTTCAGATATGCTCATCTACTTTGGCGTTCCCAATGCCCATACCAACGACTCAACGAGAGCTGCCGAAGCAGCTTTGGTTATTCGAAACATCATCATGACCTTTCAGCCACCAAAAGTAGGCGGAAAAAAGGTAGATGTCTACTGCCAAATAGGTCTAGCTCGTGGTCCCGTCTTTGCCGCTGAAATTGGCGAAATGCGGGGGAGACGCGAGTTTAACATTTTGGGCGATACCGTCAATACAGCAGCACGGTTGATGAGCCGTGCGGGGAGAAACCAAATTTTGCTAACCGAATCTGCCTATTTGCCTATCGCAGACCGGTATGCATGCGTTTCTCTTGGACTCTATGCCCTCAAAGGTAAAGCTGCTTCCCTGCCTATCTTCTCACTTGAAGGGTATCGGGAGGAATAAGCTCTGTTAGTATTTCTCCATAAAGAAAAAGAACATACCCCCTTCTCCCGCTTGCAGGACGCGGGGCAGGGTATGGGGATGGGCTTTGCCTGGTGGGACGTTGTAGGCAACGTCTCAATAGCCTAAAACCTAATATCCCCCTGGGCAATTGCTTTTATGTCCCTAGAAAATAAGCAACGTACGAGTAGGCGAGAGCCAGCCATGGATAATAATAATAACAACGATAACGAGCAAGAACACCCGACACCAACCACAGCATCATCACTCGAACAAGCAATGGACTCGGACAGTGATGTCCCTACCACAACCCATGAAACGCTCCATATTGAGTATCAGACATCCCCCTACCCACACTGTCCCCTGAACCATGTTCGGTTGACCGAGCAAGACGAAACGAGTTTGCTTCGACGGTTGTTGGTAGGTCGTCCATTGCGGGCAGAACACGGGAATCAAGAACACGTAGGCAAGCGGCTTGGGTTGGGCATATTTGCTGCCGATGCGCTCTCCTCCGTAGCCTATGCCACCCGTGAGATGGTACATATTCTCGTATTAGCCGGGGCAGCAGCCCTCAGCCTATCTATCCCGATAGCCGGGGCTATCTGTATCTTGCTGGTGCTCATTACGCTATCCTATCGCCAAATCATCTTTGCCTACCCATCAGGCGGTGGGTCATACACGGTAGCACGCGACAACTTGGGTATGCATACGGCACAGATTGCCGGTGCTGCCCTGCTCACCGATTATGTGCTGACAGTAGCCGTAAGCATAACGGCGGGGGTAGAGCAGATTATTTCTGCCTTTCCCAACTTCTATCCCTACCGTATCGTGCTCTGTCTGGTGATGCTCTTGGTGCTCACCCTGCTGAATCTGCGGGGCATGCATGGGTCTATCAAGCTGTTTGCCATACCCACCTATTTTTTCATTGGGATGATGACGGTGATGCTCGTTGTTGGCTTTTGGCGTTGGCAGGATGGCTCACTGTCCCAGGTGGAAGCCATGAACCTGCCCATAGAAGCCACTCAGCCCTTAACGATTTTTCTTGTGCTCCAGGCGTTTTCTGCAGGCTCAACGGCGCTAACCGGGGTCAAGGCTATTTCCTCGCGTATCGATACCTTTAAGCAGCCTCGAAGTCGCAATGCTGCGACTACCTTGCTGGCTATTAGCATTGTACTGATGCTGATGTTTATGGGGGTGACGGTGTTAGCCCAATTTACCCATGCACTGCCTATGGAACAAGAAACGATTATCTCGCAGTTAGCCCGGGTGATTTTTGCATTCAACCCGGCCTTTTACTACCTGACGATTGCTGCAACCGCGTTGATTCTGGTGATGGCTGCCAATACCAGCTTTTCGCGGTTTCCGCGGTTAGCTGCGCTGCAAGCCGAAGATGGTTTTTTGCCCCATCAGTTCACCTTGCGGGGGCATCGGCTCGTTTTTTGGTGGGGGATTGTCGTGTTGGCACTGTGTGCTGCCATATTGATTATCATTTTTGATGCGAATACCTCAGCCCTTATCCCGCTGTATGCCATTGGGGTCTTTTTGAGCTTCACCTTGTCGCAGGCAGGAATGATAGTCCGCTGGCGAAAGATTAGCAAACTCAAGCCGGGCGAGGAAGTGCAGATAGGGCGTTCTTCAGTATTGCGCTATGATTCCCACTGGCGCACCGGGTTGGTTATCAATACGTTGGGATGTATCACTACGGCAATCGTGACGCTCGTGTTTACCGTCACCAGATTTACCAGCGGTGCTTGGATTGTCGTTGTGGTGATGTCGCTTATGGTCTGGCTCTTTTACCTGATCAAACGGCACTATACGAATGTTGCCCGTTCGCTTTCGCTAGAACAGTACCGGAAGGAGCCAGAGGTTGATCCTGCCCATCATAAGGTTGTTCTTCTTGTGTCGGGGGTGCATCGGGGGACGCTTGTTGCTGCTCGCTATGCTCGCACTATCCAAGCCCATAAGATTGTCGCGGTGTATGTAGAAACGGATGCAGAGCAGACGTTGAAAATTCATGAGCGTTGGAGCAAGTGGATGCCAGAGGTGCCGCTGGTTGTGGTAGACTCTCCCTACCGGACGCTCTTTCGTCCGTTGGCAGCGTACATTAATATGTTGGCGCGTGAGGATGACACCGAATTGGTGACAATCGTCATTCCCCAATTTGTCTGTGTGCGTTGGTGGCACCATCTTTTGCACAACCAAACAGCACTGATGATACGAAGTGCCTTTTTGTTTGACCGCAATAAAGTGGTTATTGAAGTGCCGTTTCGCTTGGAAGAATAACATTACGGGAAAGGATAGGGTATGGATACCCGATTACGAACGAGTATTATTGGGGCGGGGGTCGGGTCTGTTGCCTCATTACTGGCTTGGGGGGCAGTGATGCTGGTGCGGCGACGTTCTTCATCCAAAAGCCACATTGAACCAGATATGTTGACGGCGATTATGGTTGCCGTGCTTTCCCATCGGGCGTATAAACAAGCGCAAATATTGCCAACTCTTCGCCAGCATGCGCCAGAACAACCTGTGACACAGTGGGTGCTAGAAGGGCGTATGCACCAGCATCAACGCTGGCATCCCCATCAACGATAGAAAAGGGAGACGCGCTAGTAGCGACCTATGTTCCCACGAAAATTTATGCAGAAGGCGATGACTCGGGCACATGAGACGACATGTAAGGTGATTAGCACCGTGTCTTCGCTTACCGACCCCTTGAATGGGACGGTAGAAGTTACCAAAGTGCATTTGCCACTGCCCCGTCTTCCCGCAGCGTTTCATAGCTACCGGTTGGTGCAGATAAGCGATCTCCACCAGGATGCAGAGATACCCTATGATTACCTTGATAGGGTGGTTGCTTTGGTCAATCAGCAGCAGCCAGATGTCATCGCCATCACGGGGGATTTTGTCACGGGGGAGGCAGAACGGTATGCTGAGAGCTTGACCCGCTCGCTGCGTCGACTTGAAGCGGTGGATGGGATAGTAGCGGTGTTGGGTAATCATGATCATGAACCCTGGAGCAATCCAAAGGTGGTGCGGACGGTATTACGCGAGAGTGGTATTGAAGAATTGAGCAATGCTATCTATACGTTGGATTGTGACGGCGATCTGCTCCATATTGCGGGGGTGGATGATGTGTGTCGAGGGTTTGATCGGCTAGATGTGGTGCTCAATGCCCTGCCGCAGGAGGGGGCGGCTATTCTGCTCTGCCATGTGCCAGACTTTGCAGATGTCAGTGCTCAGAGCAGACGGTTTGATCTGCAGCTTTCGGGGCATACGCATGGGGGGCAGGTTTATCTTCCCCCTATGGGTTCGCCTGTGTTGCCAAAGTTTGGCAGGAAGTACCCGGCTGGCTTGTATACCATTCGGCAGATGCACCTGTATACCAATCGGGGGCTTGGACACCCGTATGTACGGCTCAATTGCCGTCCGGAGATTACCGTGTTCAATCTGCTGTCTCCTAACCGCTAACCCATTGGGAACCGTTCGTTTGTCTTTGCAATTGCCCCTTGCCCCCTCTCCCATAAAGGGCGAGGGGGATACACACCTGCCACGGTTCCCCTTCTCCCCGCGGTGGGGGAAGGGTAGGGGATGGGGGTTGACCGTCGAGGTTGGGGGTACGGGCTTTGCCCTTGCCTTGCTAGGCAATGTGGACGCAAACGCAATGTAGAGATGTTGCGGCTCACTACCCATTCTGGTATAATGGCGTATGGTTTGTATGCAGCATAACAAAAGATATGTGAGGAGGATTGCGAATGATTTGGACTCCGTGGCGTGCCATGCTGCTCGCCGTTCTGCTTCTTACCAGCCTGGGACTGCTGGTCACTTGTGGCAGTGCATCAGACGGGGTACTCTATGTGCAGGATGTGGTAGATAAGGCTCAAACCTATGCTGGCAAGGAAATTACCGTAGATGGAGCATATGTCTGGCGACCAGGCGACCCTGGCACTTCCGTGTTAGCTCTTGGAGTCAGCACCCTTGACAGTGGTCTGGATGCTCAACCCTTGGGGGAACCTATCTGGATTGAAGGTTTCCCTGCCGAGGTGACAGCAGACCTCCATCGCCCCGGTGATGCTGTCTATGGCTTCGTCCGTGTGACAGGAACCTTTAACAGTGGTGGTGAGTTTGGTCCTGATGGTGCCTACCAACACATGCTCAATGTCGCACAAGCACGTAGTATAGAACACGTCAAACGTGTAGAACATAACCTTGATAAAAAAGCCCTCGGTGAAGGGAAGGTGTCTTTTTCTGATCTACAAAACAACCCTGACCAATACAATGGACAGACCATCACGACACGCGGGTACTACTTTTGGAACTCTATGATTTGGGTGTTGGCTGAGGGTATCGCCACCGAAGAAGACGGTAATAGCCCACAGCCTATGGGTAATCCCATTTGGATGGAAGGCTTCCCCCCAGATCAATCGGTCAACCTGACCCAGGGACCCAACAATAGCTACGTTTGGGGCCTAGTTGAGGTAACAGGAACGTTTCAGACCGGCGGCGGTTTTGGACGGGATGGTGCCTATCAGAGCATCTTCTACGTAGAGTCGGCACAATCCCTGGAACAAAACTGACCCTCTAGGGAAAAGCAATGTTGCTTTTCCCCTTTTTAATATCCGAATAACTCTCTCTATAACCGCTTTGTTGTGGAAGCTATACCCCAAATGGGCTTTTGCTTAGGGGCAGCTTAGCACATGAGGCTCCCCCGATGTACTATTTCATTGAACCAATGGCTGAACAAGATATTGATGATGTTGTAGCTATTGAGCAAGCCAGTTCTCCTGTTCACTGGTCAGCGAATATCTATCGCCAAGAACTACGGAACAGCATAAATAGTCGCTATATTGTCGTCCGTGCCAGTCATCTGCCCCCCCCCCCACGCCACCAAGCCCCCCTTCACGCCAGTAGCCATACGCTGTTGCACACGATCATTTCGCGTCTGCTCCCCCCACCACGCACTACTACCACCCGTTACCCCATTGTTGGGTATGGGGGGCTATGGGTAGGGGTAGACGAAGGACACATTACGACATTGGCAGTCCAGCCACGCTATCGGGGACAGGGTATTGGCGAATTGCTGCTCAATGGGTTGATTGATTTGGCATTTGAGCTCCATGCCACAATGCTTACCCTAGAAGTACGGGTATCAAACACCGTTGCCCAAAGCCTCTACCAGAAATATGGCTTTGTTTCGGCAGGGCATCGCCCACGCTACTATGAAGATAACGGTGAAGATGCGCTCATTATGTGGACTATACCCATCCAAAGCAGTGAATATCAGGAACAGTTGCGCGAGTTGCGCTATCACCTCTTCAATCGGTTGAGCAAGCAAGCAGAACAACCCCCCGTAGTCCGATTGTAATGCTGGTGCTTGCTACAGTTCTCCAAGGGGGGCGCACCGCAGTGCGCCCCTACAAACCCATTCATCACAACCACACGAGGAACAGCGGGTTGCCCTAGAGGTGACAGAGAAAAGTCTCCCCTTGCCCTACCCCCGTGTTTGCTGGCAGACTCCCCGTGCCACATCGGGTACGTTCGTGATAATGCCTGTTGCCCCAAGTAGTACCATATCACTCATCAATGACAGTTCATCTATCGTCCAGACATTGACCGCATACCCCTTACGGCGCACCATTGGTATGAGCCAACGGAGTAGGGGCAGTTGGTGACTTGGATGCCATGCAGTAGCCTGTACTCGTTGCAGGTGGGGGATGGGGAAGATCTCGCGCAGCCGTATTGCAGGGTCTAAGGTGCGTGTTCCCATAATATAGCCGCGTTGGAGTGTTGGGGCTAGGTGGAGTAGTGCGTGTAATGCTCCTGCGTGAAAGGAAGAAACCACTGTCGTTTCGGTGAGGTGATACTGGTGGAGGAGAGCCACTACCGCCGAGACGGTTTCTTGTTCCTTGAGTTCTACATTGAGCGCTATTGCCTGCTCAAGGGCAAATTGGCATACTGCTTCTAGCGTTGGTATGGGGGAGGGACCATCCCGATTGCTCTGTTGGATGTCTGCTAGGGTGCGAGTGCGGATAGGGCGTTGGTCGCCATCCCTGCGTTCGGTAGTCTCATCGTGAAACACGACAAGTTGCTGGTCTGCGGTGCAGCGTACATCAAGCTCTAGCATATCAGCCCCCTGCTCAACCGCCAGCGCAAAGGCAGGCAGGGTATTTTCGATGGCGTAAGCAGAAGCCCCTCGGTGGGCTATGATTAGGGTCATGATAAGGTATAAATAGGGTAATCTGAACGGTGAAAAAGGGGGAGCACTAATGCTCCCCCTTCAGACAAAAGACTAAAAACCGTTGTATCAAACGGCTACACTCTCTGCATTTCCATTGCTATGAGTGTAATCAATAGACAACTCAGCTTCTCTTGCCGAATGAGGCAGCATCGCATCGAGTAATTTTTGCATCGCCATCACATGAGCGCATGTTTTCCATGAGTGGAAAAAGGAACAGGTACAGTTCCAATGTCCATCTTCCTGGAGGGTAATGTGGTGGTCACCATTTCCGCCGTGAAACGTGGCTGACAGATCGGTTATAGTAATACGTTCTGGTTCTTCAGCGTACCGTCGTGCCTTTTCGATCTTTCCGATGAGATCTGAGTGCATCAGGACAACCTCCTTATTTTCTATGGTTAAAGAGTGTACATCACAAAACGGGGTGATGGGTACTCATAAGCAACGACATAAAGCAACAAGAAAGGCGACAGCAGATAGTATCCTATCTGTTGTCGCCCCGCAGACCCAAGATGGATCGTTGTTGTTTTGTATAAAAGACATATTGAATCATGGGAATACACCCAATATATTACGAAATTCTTACGTTGCCCCTATTATACGTCTCAAGGTAGGGGCAGTCAAGCGAGATGGTTTTGGAAAGCGTGGAGATTTCCAAACAATTACCTGTCTGGAACCTGTCTCCCATTCTTTGACTCTTCTTGCTTACCCGCGCTCCTCTACAACCAGAACTGCCCTATCCGCGTAAGCCATCCCCGCGTAGCCACACCTGCGCCATCGCCTGCTCATACCCCATCCCCAACTGCCACGCAACGGCTACACACCTACGCCACGTCCGTACTGCTGCCGCCCGCTTGCCCACAAGCCACTGGTAGCGACCATACCAGAGCAACGCCCGTGGCTTGCCGAGCGGGAAACTATCGGCATACCTGTTGAGATTATCACACGCCTGTTTTGCCCGCTGCCTAAGCATCGCTTGTGAAAGGGAGCGTGGTACCCCCATTGCCCACAAGGTCAAGTAGACCTCGGCGAGCCCCGCGTAGCCTTCAAGCAAGCGGTGGGCAAACGGCGACTCAATGTGGGTAATGAGCAAGGTAGCCGCCTCTGCACAGTTGATGGCATACTCAACCATACCCAAGCGCAGATAGGCTACTGCCAACCCTCCGTAGTAGCTAATGCGTCCGGGACGTTCCACATAGCCCGGTGTCCTAGCTATCGCTTGCTCAAGCACATGGCGGGCTTCGTCTAGCCTCCCCAAACGCAACAAAACATGCCCCATCCCTCCAAATGCCCACGCCTGCTGGAGGGGAGTATTGCGCTGGTTTGCCTCAGTTGCAAGGTGGGCAAACATTGCGTGGGCTTGGACAATATCGCCTTGATACCAGGCAACCTGGGCAAGCAATGCCCAATTGATTGCCCACGCCACATGGTCGCCATGCCGCTTGGCAAGCGCAACCGCCTGCTCCAACGCCGCCCGTGCATATCGCCACTCCCCCAAGATAATGCGATACAACCCATTGATGTTGAGCGCATAGACCAGCGTTTGCAAATCACCCTGCTGCCACGCAATGTTCAACGCCCGCTTGCCATAGGAACGCGCCCAATTATGAAGCCTAATGCTGCCCGTGATGATGCACATATTCGCGTAGGCATAGGCAAGCCATGTGGTATGGTTGGTGCGCTCGGCAAGGTTGAGACAGGTTAAACTAGCATAGATCGCCGGCAGCATCTCATTGGCGAAGTAGTGGATGCGAAAGAGCAAGCCATAGGTATGGGCAGCTTCACGCAACCGCTCGCGTTGGTCATCGGTACAGGTGACACAATGGACATGCACGAAACGATGCAAGGAACGCCGTAGCAACTGCCGCAAAATCCGTGCTGCCAACCGGGGATGGTTGTGCGGTAGCGGTTTGCCTACCAACACCGCTGCCCGCTCCAGGTGGATGCGACTCTCGCCCAGATCATTGAGTCCCAAATACGCCTCGCCAATTTCCCGTTCAAGCCGTGCATGCTGCAAGATAGACCTGCTATCGTTAGGCTGATCCGCTTGGAGATCGAGGGCTTGCTTGAAAAAGGTAATCGCCTCTTGATTGGCAAAACTCCGCAGGAAATGGTAGCCTGCCTGCTCTGCATAGGTAATCACACAGGCAGGCTCTTCTGCCTTGCTCCAATGGTAGACCAGCACCTCATAGAAAGGCGCGAGATCGTGGCTATGCACCCGTTCATACCACGCTGCCACCGCCCGGTGCAATTCGCGCCGCTGGGCAAAGAGCAGCATGTTATACACCACATTATGCGTGATAATATGCTTGAAGCTATAGACCAGATCAGATGTCGCGGTTTCCAATTGCACCAGGTCGAGTTGTTCGCAAGCATGCAGGTGTTGCGACAGGTGAGGCTTGTCTCCATCTATGGGGTAGATGTCGCGGAGAGTGTGAAAAGAAAAGGTCTCACCTATCACGCTGGCAACCTTGAGCGTGAGTTGTTGTTCCAAGCTGAGTTTATCAAAGCGGCTCATGATAATGCCCTGTATCGTATCGGGAAAGTCCAGCGTGTCGAGCGGTTCGCTGCTAGGGGCGAGGGCGTATGTCCCATCATCACCAAGTACAAGCAGACCCGCATCACGCAACGCATACAACAGTTGTTGGCTAAAGAAAGGATTACCCTGGGATTTTTGCTCAACGAAGGCAAACACTGGCTCTGGTAGGCTATATACCCCCAAGCTCTGGCAGAGCAAAGCATGGGTATCTTCTGGCGACAGGCTATCCAACACAAGGCGGCAAGCGTTGCGGTTGCGGAGCAGGTGGCTATACTCCGCCGGGATGTCCCCCCCACTGCTCGGCTTGCCTGCCAAACAGGGCAGGGGTGGGGATGGTGTGGAGGAGAGGGCATCTTGCTCCAACGCCGTATGGGAAAATTCAAACTCCAGACTGCCCCGCAACAACGCCACTCCAGAAATAGGGTCAGAGAGGGGACGGGTGGTAATCAACAATAGCAGTGAGGGGATAAGCTGACTAACAGCTATCGTCAATGCCCACGAGGTCGAGTCCATCCAGTTGGCATCTTCAAGCACCACCAGCAGCGGGGTACTTGTGGCGGCTATTTGCAACAAACGCAGCAACAGGTCGCGGGTGTTGTCGGCACGAACCTGCCCCGTCATATGCAGCGTTACCTCGTTGTCGGGGGTGTCCAGTGGCAGTACCGCACTGAGCAACGAAGCAACCCGCACGATGGCCGGGTCGTAGTGCAAGTGTGCCAACAAGGTGCTGCGGGGGAGTATGCCGTGAGCTTCCTCTAGCCCCATCATCTGGCGAAAGACAGACCGCCAAATGGAGTAGGGGGTAGATTGTTCTATCGGGTCGCCCTTGCCCATCACACTGGCAATGTGCATCTCCTGGGCTTGCTGCACAACATCCGCAATGAGCCGCGATTTGCCCATACCGGCTTCAGCTTCAATCAAGACTATCCCGCCCTTTGCTTGCTGTACCAATGCTTGCAGTCGCTCGTGCAAAAACGCCCGCTCGGTAGCACGTCCCACAATAGGCGAGAGCGGGCAGACATCCGGGGGCGGGTGGCGATAGGGGCGGTAAATAGGCACAGGGTCAGTTTTGCCCTTGACGACAATCGCCGGCAGTGGCTCAAAGGTGAGGGTGCTATCGGCAGCTTGACAGGTAGCTTCATCACAGAGGATAGAATCTGGCATCGCTTTGGACATCAACCGTGCCGCCAGATTCATCACATCCCCAATAATCGCATAGTCCCGCCGCTGTTGGCTACCACGACTGCCGCAAAAGATACGCCCGGTAGTGATGCCAATAGCACAGCGTATGTCCTGTTGGAGCAGGGCATCTTGTATATCCAGAGCTAACGCCACGCCACGAGCTGCGTCGTCCTCGTGCATAAGCGGCGGCAACCCCATTGCTGCTATCAGCAACGTTCCCTTGTCATCGACAATAAACTGGTTAAGGCTGCCTTCGTAGTGGTAGAGCACCGTTTGTATCGTGTGGATGCAGGATTGCAACTGGTCAAGCATGGTATGGGCAGTGTAGTCAAGGTCGGCAATATTGATAAACAGGATGGTCACACGGCGTAGCTCGGCGATCCAATCTGACTGTCCTGCGTCTAACCGTGCCAGAAGTGCCGCCGGGAGATGTCCCCGCAAACCGTTTTCATGGGCAGCGGTTGGCTCAATAGCCGGGATAACCAATGGCTGTGGGGCAAGGTACATACGGACATCTTCTAGCCGTATGTTAGTCAACGCGCATACTTCATGGGAGCAATCATCGCTGGTGCTTGTGCCAATGGTGGCTTCTGCTGCTAGAATAGGCTGGGCAGGGGTGGGGGGGGGGTTGGCAGCAGCGCGGGTAATGTGGGAAACGTAGTGTTTGATGTGGGATGACTCGTGATGGGTGGATGATGGGGTATCGGCGACAAGGTGGTCGGTGCCGCCATGCTCTTGAGCATGGACATAGCCAACCGGATAGCCAATACACCAGTTTTGCACCAACAACCATGCCTGGGGGGAAAGCACTGTTTGCCCAGGGTCTGCCAGCTTTTGTGCGTTGATTGCCTGGGTGATGGGGGAACCTGCAACCAGCAGTTCCCACCGCCCCCGCTCGCCGCCTACCGTAGCAATGTACACCTCGCCCGTGCCAATGCCCACGCGCAAGGTTAAGCGAAAGCCATCGGCTACCAGGTGATCTCTGAGGATATGCTGTGCTGCTAGTCCACACTGTGCGGCACGGTAGGTCACGGTGGCGAGGTCTTCATCGGTGGCGACAGTCTGCCAAAGGGCAAGGATGCCATCGCCGGTAAACTCTACAATGTCGCCGCCATGACTGATAACCAGTTCAATAAGCTGTCCAAAGTAGGCGTTGAGGATAATAGAGAGTTGCTCTACCCCCTCTGGTCCACGTTGGACAAGGTATTCGGTCAGCATGGTAAAGCCAGAAAGGTCAGCACAAAAGACTGCCGACAGGGAGGTGTCGCAGCTTGGAGTAGTAAGGGTTGTGGTGTCGTGGGCAAGTGCGCGTACAACCAATGCTGGTACGTAGCTGGCGAGGATATGGTGTAGGGTAGACATGGGCGGATGATGGGCTGTCCATTTGCTTATTTCCTGATTCTGGTTATACCATAGTCTGTGTTGGACTGCAAGGGGAAAAGGCAGGGCTGCGTCAAAGTCGCACGATGCTTAAGGATTATAGCCCTTCTGCCACAGTCGCTTGTAGCCCGGTGTGGAGGGGCACTGACACACGAAAATTTGCTTCCCTAGCGAAACGTTCAACATTGGCGCAGGAATGGCGCACCTCCCCCACCCGTGCCTCTGCAAAATGGGGCGACACCACTACCCCCATAGCCTCTCCTACCAGCTGCGCCAGTTGGCGCACACTAGTTGTTGTGCCACTACCAACATTGAAGACCCTACCGGCAATACCATTGACAGTTGCAGCAGTCCAGAGAGCTTGGACTACATCCCCCACAAACACAAAATCGCGGGTCTGTTCGCCATCCCCATAGATCGTTGGATTCCCGCCCTGATGGATGATACGGACAAATCGGGGAATAACGGACGCATAAGGGGATGCAGGGTCTTGGCGAGGACCATAGATATTGAACGCCCGCAATGCCACCGTCTCTACCCCATACAACAATGTATAGAGATGCCCCGCCTGCTCTGCTACCAGTTTGGTAGAAGCGTAGGGAGAGAGCGGTTGTAGCGGCGAGTCCTCACTCACCGGTAGGTCGCTGGTGTTGCCATACACCGCCGCCGAAGACATCTGCACCACTCGACGTACCCCCGCTTGGCGAGCGGCTTCCAATACATGTAGACTACCCGTACTATTGACAGCATACGTTCGCAATGGGTCTTCAATGGATTCGACTACCGAGACCAGGGCAGCAAGGTGAAAAACTAGTTCCACTCCTTGCATTGCCGCTTGCACCGTAGCCATATCGCAAATATCCCCTACAATAAGCGTTATCGAATCGCGTATCGGCTCAATATTGCGCTCCTTACCCGTGCTAAAATTGTCAAGTACCTGAACTTCATGCTTCTGTTCTAGCAACCATTGGGCAAGGTGGGAACCAACAAATCCAGCACCACCGGTAATGAGTATACGCATAACATTCTTCTCCTTCTCATACTAATCTGGTAGCAAACCGGCAACAATGACTTGGGTAGGTGCTCCTCCCCCTCGCCCTTTATGGGAGAGGGGGCAGGGGGGAGAGGGTGTCGCCCTTTTATGGGAGAGGGGGCAGGGGGAGAGGGTTGTTTGCCCCCCATCTCCTAGCCCCTTCCCCTTCGGGCAGCCCCCATCCCCTAGCCCCTTCCCCCACCGAGGGGAGAAGGGGAACCGGGCAGGTGCTCCTCCCCCTCGCCCTTTATGGGAGAGGGGGCAGGGGGGAGAGGGTGTCGCCCTTTTATGGGAGAGGGATCAGCGGCAGCGGGTCATAACGTAGTGGGTTTTGCTTAACCTACCCGTGTAAGGGGGGAACCGCTTATGGTCTCCACACCGGCATACCGTCAAAGCCATCATTGTTCGTAAGCTGCCGTATATCCAGACTTTCTAGTTCAATAACATACACATCAAAATCCCCATCCCTATCAGAAGCAAACGCTATCGCCTTACCATCTGGCGACCAGCAGGGGGAAGTATCTATTGCCGTATCATGGGTGAGCCGGGTGACATCTTCCCCATTGATACTAGCTAGATACAAATCAAAATTATCGTCTTGATTAGAGACAAAGGCAATAGACCGTCCATCCGGCGACCACACCGGTGCTGTCTGGTGGTAGGGGAAGGTATCTAGTAACATTCGCTGCCCCGTCCCATCATACGCCATAACATACAACTCATTTTGGTTATCACGTATGGCTCCTTCTGTGTCTCTATCAGCATCAAAAACAAGCTGTTTGCCACTTGGCGACCATGAGGGGAAACGGTCTGTTACCCCAAGCGTAAGCCCCCATATATTGGAGCCATCAATCCCCATCGTATAGATACCCGCGTGTCCATCGCGGTCTGAGACAAAGGCAATCTGCTTGCCATCCGGCGACCATGCCGGGAACCGATCAACTGATGGGTAGTTCGTCAAATTGCGTTGTGCCACCCCATTGTCACTCATGACCCAAATGTCCATTGAGCCATCACGATCTGAGACAAAGGCAAGCCGTTTGCCGGCTGGCGACCATACCGGGAAGCCGTCAAAAAAAGTATTGCGTGTTAGTTGCACCTGATTACTGCCATCTGTATCCATAACGAAAATTTCCGCATTGTTGAGGCTCCCAGAAACAAAAGCGATTTTTTCCCCTGTCGCAAGGATAGGCTTCGTTGGTTGTGGCACAACAGTCCCCGATGGGGTGGGGGATGGCGTAAACGTGGGGGATGGCGTAAATGTCGGGGATGGCGTGGGGGATGGCGTAAACGTGGGGGATGGCGTAGGAGATACCGTCTCCTCCTCCCGTTGCAACAGAGATTGCGCCGAGATAGGCGTATACCCACCCGGAACCGATACCGGGGCAGAATAGGCAGTCTTTTGGGTAATCTTCTGGGTAGCTACCATAAAGAGTAACAGCATAAGGGCAACCATACCATATCTAGCCAAGTGATTAGCCCACGAGCTATCCCCAGCCCCGCACAGGGGAAACTTGCATCGTAGCTCCAGCGCGAGCTTCTGGGCTAGGTTTATACGAAAAAATAGACGTATCCTCATAGAACTTTACCTTCAAGTCCGAACCAACACTTTCAAGTCCAAACCAACACCGCTACCAAACTCATAACTGTCTAGTCTAGTTCATCATGAGATAATGAAGTAGGATGTTAGGAGAGCGATTGACCAGCGGTTTCCCATCTGCTACCCAATGTATCTGTCTGATGAGCCATCACGCAGTAGCTTGACCAGTACCCGCCGGGTTCTTGGACCATCAAATTCTGCTAGGTAGATATTTTGCCAGCGACCTAACACGAGTTGTCCTTGGGCAACAAAGACAAAAGCGGAGAAACCCATCATGCTGGCTTGCAGGTGGGATGCAGAATTGTCCTCAACGTGGCGATAGTTATTATCTTGGCGAGGGATCAGCCGTCGAAGCACCATGAGCATATCATGCTGTACCCCAGGGTCAGCATTTTCTTGAATAGTAATGCCACAGGTAGTATGGGGGATATAGAGCAGTGCCGTGCCAGACTCGACCCTACTCTCGCGGGTGACCTGGTCGATTTGACTAGTTATAGCGACCATACATTCTTGAGTACTCGTACGGATAGAAAGCTCATGCAGCATGCGTTGTATCCTTAATATGCTCAAACTCAATAATGAACCACGACAAGCATAGGATGCTTGCGCCCCATTATACCATGCTCGTTTTCCTCTGCAGCGTTTCGTCGTATTCTAGCCACCAAAGCAGAGCAAATTCCCCTCGTCTTCAGCCACCTATACGCCACATCCACACATGGTTGCATACCGCATATCATGACAGGGAAACAGCAGAGGGATAACAGGACAATTGCTATTCTGCTTGGTGTTCTTGGACGTATCGGCGTAGCTGAACAACCACCTTGCTCAACCGACCCACAGCCTTATCCATTTGGGAAAACATCTCTTCATACTCTTCCTCAGAGATTGGGTCATCCTCCTCGGTAATTCGGTTAAGATGGCTGCCCAGGAGACTAACCGGATTATACAATTCTTGGATCAGTATTTTCAACACATCTATGGGGAGCATGGTACTCCAATCCAAAGAAGATGTCCCATGCCGACTACTTGTATGCTCACTCATAGAAAATCCCTCCAGAAACACCTGGAACAATAACGTTCTTCAATACCGTATTCTCCACAACCTCATAGTTACTTGCCTTCAAGCACTATCGGAGCTCACACAGGCTGAGTCTTGTCAACGTTGGCTATGCTTGCCCAAACCCAAACCGTTTCCGTCTTGGGTCGTTGACCACCGGTACAGTACAAGCCTGTACTCTACTAGAGATTGTGCTATTGTACCACAATATAGCGCACTATTCAGAAACGCTCAAGGCACCCCTGCTCCCCACGATTGAACGCAAGGCTAGGGATAGGGGGGCTAAACTCCTATCCCCCTATCCCTATCCCTATCCCCCTATCCCATCTGCTACCGCGGGCGTATGTGGAGCGTATGCTCCTCCTGTTGCTGGGTATGCCAATACCACAACCGCTGATCGACAAAATCACTGCGCCATACGCCATCGGTAATATCCACACTATAGCCGTGGGGATAGTGGATACTTGGAACAAATATCTCCGTAGGTTGGGTAATGTTGGGGTCATGGCGAAACGTAAAGGTAAACAGATGCTTGCGCCAATTGAACGCCAATCGCAATGGCTGACCAGCAGTAGCGCAAGGGTAGGGGCGAATAGTAGCATGCAACACGCGCCCACCGGAGTCCGGGTTGCCGGGAGTATGCTGTTGGTCTCGGCTAAAGATAGAGAAATCTTCAGTATTCCAATGGTCGCCACGTCTATTCGTATTATCGTTGGTATAGTTCCAGAGCGTTGCATTGAGCAGATTGGCTTCTATCGCCTGAAAGCTGGCATCCATAGCGCGGGCTTGTACCCCAAACCAACGCAAGAAGAAATTAATATGGTAGGGCATATTGAACGGGATACCATACTCCCCTATCAACGTTGGGACTCCCCCCATACGCTGCATACTATCGTCCTTGATCTTAGCGAGTTGTGCTTGGAAGAGGCGTTGTATCCGTCTCGTTCCAAAGACAAGCCGATGGGTATGTATATCCACATTGACGAAGGGTAGGAAAAAGCGCAAAAATAGGGTCATATAGTCGTACCAGTGGGTGGCATTGACTACATGAGGGACATCATCCTTGCCCCATCGGGGCATATCTAGGTGGGGCATAGTCTCAACAAACATAATACTTTCTGGCGTAATCGTGCGAATAGCTCGCGCAAACCTGTTGATAAAGGGACGCAGGTAATCTTGCCCAAATTCCCGCCGCTGGATTATTCCATCCTGTTGCACATAGCTAAAGTGGTGGGGACGGAGCAAGCGGGGTTCACCCTGAGCGTTTAGTTCCCATACGCCATTTTGTCGCCAAACGCATGGGTAGTCAGGCTTCCACAAATGGGTAGCCGTTGGGTTGAGCAGCGTGGTGTTATAGGGTTGTAGCCCACGTATCCCAATGCTCCACGTCCGGGCGTGTTGGGGATAGCCAGATGCCAATAACATCGTTTGCCAGGGAGTCGGTGCGGGGCCAATACGCAACCCTAGATGGCCTTCGTGGGAGTGCAAATTGCCAAGCCCAATATAGCCGCGTGATGGCTCATTCATCGAGCCAAACCCAACAACATTGGGGCAAGAGCGCAAGGTATAGGCGACTTGCTTAAAGGCATTGATGTAGTGGCGTTGCAGGTAGTCTTGTACCGGTTCGCCTTCTATCCGTGTTCGTGGGGCAAAGGCATTGCCGCCAAAAAACAAGGTAAACATCGTAGCTGCAGCAAAACGGGTATAGTTCATTGACCAGTGGGCAAACCGCGGTTGAGGGTCAAAGGGATGAATAATCGCAGCATTGGTGAAGGGAAACTGGGTAATGTTTATCCCAATGGTCTCAAACGTCCAACCCGGCGCACCATCGCCACCAGACATCCGACTCCAAAGGTCTTGGTGGGGGTCTATAAAGAGCGTTAGCCCATGATCATCTGCCCTTCGCACTATCTCATACAGGTAATCAAGGTATTCTTCGTCATACTGTCCTGGACCATCGTGTTCTATCGCTTCCCAAGTTACGAGCAACCGTAAGAAGGTAAACCCCCAACGGCGGAGACGGGAAAAGTGTTCATCCGCTTCGGCTAAGGGGAATGGTCGACCAACAAAGCTCACATGACGATGGTTGTAGAAAGATGAACGGGTAGTGGGGGCAGGGTAGGGTATTTTACTGCTGCCACTAACGTTGATGCCCCGCAACATAAGGGTGCGTCCATATGCATCTTGAAACCACGGTCCTTGTAGGTGTATAGGTTGTTTCATAAAAAATACCGTTGGTGTTTCTCCATACTAGGTCTTTAAACTCCTCTGCATTGGTTCTATTATAAGGGGTATAGGTAGGGGCTTACAAGGGTAGGTCTACCGGGCAAAATCCACCACGTTATGACTCTCTCCCCCTTGCCCCCGCTCCCATAGGGCGAGGGGAAGCCGTCCGGTATCCCTTCTCCCCTTGGTGGGGGTAAGGTCCGGGGATGGGGGCTGCCCAGACGTTGCTATTGCCCTGGTTTCTTGCAATAGCGATCTCAAATTGGTATTCGCGCAAAAGAAATATTGACACTTGCTACGCTATACGCTAGGATAAAGAAAGAGCTAGATACCAGAGAAGCAGCACAAGGACAATTGAGCAAGGCAACATTGCATCGTCCCCGGTAGATATGCAGAGAGTGGGAAACCCTACGTTGATATACGTACCAAGAGTTCATTGGTATTATCAGACCTCAGCCTCGCTGCCGGCTGAACCTGAACTACAAACGATAGAAGCTACTATAAGGTTGAGCAATGAGCATAATAGCGTCCTTTATCATCAAGGAATTGAACAGAAATCTCTCCGGGTAGCCCCCATCCCCTAGCCCCTCGCCCCACCGAGGGAGAAGGGGAATCGGCTCCCCCTCGCCCGAAGCGAGCCGCGAGTAGTAACGAGCGGATGTATCGGAGCGGGGGCAGGGGAGCGTGTGGGAAGGCAAGGGCTAACATTTTTGCTCGGCAACATTGCTATAAGAAAGAACGTCTGCCACACCCAACCCAACCAAATACGGCGTTCATAGAACGAGAAAGAAGGACCTGACTGGAGCTTTGAACTTTCAAGAACCAGTCAGGTTTCTTACCCCCTATGAAGATGAAGAGAACACACTCAATACGTGATAGTCTGATTGATAGAGATGAAGTGCTGGAACATCAAACATGAACAATCACCTATGCAACCAGACAAGCCAAGCTGCTGAATTGCAAGCCTTGCGTCAACGGGTAGCCGAGCTTGAACAAAACCTTGCTACCTATGCCTGTCTGTCAACCCCATGCCCTATCGACAAGATAAGCAACGAGGTATACCACAACCTTGTTGAGCACTCGCTCCAGGGGTTAATCATCTTTCAAGGGCAGCAGGTCGTATTTGTCAATTCCACAATGGCGAGTTTTATTGGATATGAGGTTGAGGAAATTGTCACTTGGTCGCTCAACAAGGTAAGGAGCTTCATCCATCCCGAAGATCGTGCGTTTGTGATACACAACCTGCACCGGCGTATGGCAGGGGAAGAGGTGCCCCCTCGCTATGAACTGCGCCTCATCCATCACGATGGGGACATTCGCTGGCTAGAAATCTTCGCCATACGGACAACGTTTCGTGGCAAACCTGCTGTGCAAGCGGCTTTGCTGGATATTAGCGAACGCAAAGCCGCCGAGCAAAAGCTCCGCGAGAGTGAAGAGAAGTTTCGCACTTTTGCCGATTTTACCTACAACTGGGAATACTGGGTTGGTCCCGATGGCACGTACATGTACATCTCCCCCTCCTGTGAGCGCATTACCGGCTACAAGCCCCAAGAATTTCAGCACAACCCCGATTTGCTGGAGCAGATTATCCACCCAGATGACTATGCCTATGTCATCACCCACCTTCGCAATGAACGCAAAGAGCAAACCCAACCAAGTGACGAATTTGGTCATGGGTTTGGGTTTGCCTTTCGTATCATCACCGCCAGCGGGCAAGAACGCTGGATTGGACACGTCTTTCAGCCAGTCTATAGTACCGATGGACGCTGGTTGGGCAGTCGGGTGAGCAACCGGGATATAACCGAGCGCATCGAAGCCGAGGAGTCTATGCGCCTCAGTGAAGAACGCTACCGTACCATCTCCGAACTGGTCTCCGATTATGTGTATTCCCTCACCGTCCAACCTGATGGGCGTATCTTGCTGGATTGGATTACCGATGCCTTCTTTCGCAATATTGGCTATTCTCTCCATGAAATCCAATCGTTTAACAAAAATACTCATATCATCCATCCTGACGATATAGAAGCCTTTACGAACCACTACACCACCCTACTTGCCGGCAAAACCGATAGGGCACGATTTCGTATCATCACCAGACACGGCGAAGTGCAATGGATAGAAAGCCACGGGCAACCCTTTGTAGACTCGATACAAAATCGGGTTGTTCGTATCTATGGGGCTGCCCAAAATATTACCGAGAGCAAACAGACAGAAGAAGCCCTCCGCAAAAGTGAAGAACGCTTCCGTTTGCTGGCTGAGAATGCCCAAGACATCATCTATCGCTATCAGATTAAGCCAGAACGCCGCTATGAGTACATTAGCCCCTCAGTGAAGCACATCACCGGCTACACCCAAGAGGAGTATTACGCCGACCCCAATCTTGACCTCAAGATGCTGCACCCAGAGAGCCGTCCGCAGTTTGAGTCCCTTAGCCCCAACTCCAACTCGTGCCACGAACCCCTTATCTTGCCGCTAGTGCATAAAGATGGGCACAAGATATGGGTTGAGCAGCGTCATTGGTTGGTTTTTGGGGCAGACGGCTCCGCGGTTGCCATAGAGGGCATCACCCGCGACATCACTGAGCGCAAGCATGCCGAGGAAGCCCTGCGCCAATCTGAAGAAGCCTTGTTGCATGCCCATGAACGGCTCAAACTCTGGGTCAATGAGCTAGAACAGCACAATAGAGATGCCACGCTCCTCAATGGCATGGATGAGTTCCTCCAGCGCAGTTTGACCATTGAAGAGGTCTACCAAGTAGTCGTCCGCTTTACCGTCCAGATGTTTGAGGAGATGTCAGGAGCACTCTATATGTTCAACCAAGAGCAAACGTACCTAGAAACTGTCGCCACCTGGGGGACTATTCCCCCATCTGACCAAACGTTTCCCCCCCATCTATGCCAAGCGGTACAGAATAAGCGGGTCTTTGTGTACAAAGATTATCTGCCCGAAAAACAGTGCAAACACCATACTTCACCCCTTGCCAACTCCTGCCTGTGTATCCCCATCGTCACCCAAGACCAAACCTTTGGCGTATTGCACCTCTGTTCAGCAGATACCCTAAACAACCAAGAGTATGATCGGCTAGAATGGCTTTGTGTGATGATGAGCAAACACATTGCCCTCACCATATCCAACCTGTTGCTACGTGAACGGCTCTACAATCAGTCTATCCGTGACCCGCTAACCAATCTCTACAACCGCCGCTATATGAATGACACGCTAGACCGCGAATTGCACAAAGCTGCCCGTCATCAGCAAACTATCGGTGTGGTGATGCTTGATGTTGATCACTTCAAGGTATTCAACGATACCTATGGGCATGATGCAGGGGATGTCGTCTTAAAGGAAGTTGCGCTTTTTCTCCAGACCTACATTCGCGTAGAAGATATAGCCTGCCGCTTTGGTGGCGAAGAGTTTACCCTCATTTTGCCGGGGGCAACGTTGGAAGATGCCGAGAAACGCGCCGAAGAATTACGCAGGAGCATAGCAAGACTAGATGTGAGTTATAATGGGCAAATGCTTGGGCATATCACTATATCCGCAGGGGTTGCCAACTTTCCCCTGCACGGCAGCAACGCCCAACAGCTAGTGAATGCTGCTGACCATGCCCTGTACCAAGCCAAAGAAACCGGCAGAAACCGTATCGTTGTCGCAACTAACCAAAAACTGTAGGGTAAGCCCCTCCTGAAACCACAAGGTTATCTAGTGTTCTCTGATTTGGTGTGGTTTACCGACAACCCTGCCCCTGAACTGGTGCAGTTTTGGCAGGATGAGCAAATAGTGGTCTACTCTGTAGCAGAGAAACTTCACCACATTGAACAGGCAGGCTATCGCTGTCTTGGACACTTTCCCCTGCCCCAGGCAGCCTGGTGGGATGGTTTCTACAGCTTGCTAGAAGAGAAGATAGCCCCGCTTCAGCAGAAATACCGCCATGATCCCGAACGATTGGCAATCGTGAACAACCAGCAACGGGAAATTGACCTCTACCGCACCTATGCTGACCAGTATGGCTATGTGTTCTATGCGATGCAGGCATAAGTAACCTGGTTGATACCATCGCCCTACCTCCCATGCAGGGGCATATGAGCATGGCCATGCCCCTGCTATTCGCGCACGGGTACCCACTTCACATTGTCATACCAGAGCGTGTGCATCGAGTCGCCTGCCACGTCGCGCAAATGGACAAACCCTTCATTACCAGCGGCAAAGGGGAATCGTCCAAGCAACACCCATGAAGTTTGCGTTGTCTGATTCACGACAATCTCCTCTGCACCATCTCGATGCTGCACAAGGTAGCGGGCAGCTTGCGTAACGGGGTAGTTCGTTGAGCATATGGGGACATGCACATAAACATCATACATCCCCTCAAAAGGCAGGTCTGGTTGCCAAAAAGCGTAGTTTTCCGACTGGCTTGGGTCTTCTGTCGTAAGAGTCCAAAGGGCATGGTTATCTTCGCCGCATCCCCGGGTATGGTACCACGTAATAAGGGCTACTTCGTGGAAGGCATATCCATTGTGGAACGTTTCGCTAACGATAAACTCGCTGGCGTTGGGGTCAAAAGCTGTCGGAGAAGCTGAAGCCCCACTGTCGCCCTCAAGCCAAAGGAAGGTCACATCCACTTCATACCAGCCATCGGGTAATCCCAAGGCTTGCCACGCGCCATCTCCCACGTCCATTGCCGTAGGAAAGCGGACATAGCCCTTCTCCGCATAGCCGCCATTGTACCCTTCAAAGTAGGCAGCATGATCCTGGGGCCACCCGCGGCGCAGGTCTTGGTACTGTTCTCGATGTACTGCCCAGTAATCATCGCGGGTATTCCACGGGCCTACGTCCCATACTGGTACTACTACGCTTCTGTCACCGTAGGTAATGCGAACTTGATACTCATATCCGCCGGGGCTACAAAGTGCCCGCCAGGAGGGAAGCGAGACAAACCATGCGTTGGGTTCAATGACGTAGCCATTTGCTGTGCGGCTCCCGACCATCCCTTGTGGGGTGGCATATACCCGATAGGTCGGGGCGACTATCTCCTGTGCTTGCTTTGGTTCATGTTGGAAGGCATGGTAGGTGGGGGAGTCCTTGTCGGCTTGCATCTCAACGGTATGCAAGACCGGGCTCAATCCCACCGGTGCCAGCAATACTGCCCGATATTGCACGAGATGCACCGGTTGGGCAAACGTCACCTGTTGCCCATTACTCAGGTCGGTATGCCAAGAAGTCCATCGTTCACCATCGCTGCTGCCCCGAAGCGCAATCCGCAACGCACTACCAGCGGGGGTTGTTGCCTGATACGAGACGGTTATACGAGTAGCAGGAGCATCCAACGGTTGACTTGGCGAGACATACATACCGTAGCGGTCATAGCCTACCTCACCTGTTGGGGGAGTTTGTGCCGTTGAGTTGAGGGAGAACGAACCATCTGCTGCAAGGGTAATCCCCAGGTGTTGCCCATCTGCATGGATGAGCGGAGCAGATACTGTTGGTTGTGCGGTAGGTATAGCATACGCCACAAGCAGCACTGGTGCTACCAGCATGGCAAGCCATACCAAACGGAAGGGAGCGCAAATTATCTGTCTCATTACAAGACCTTTCTCTCGTTACAATCATGGTACCTATCTAAACTACCGACAACTTGGCGGCAGGGTAGGGAGAAATAAGTTTGGTAAGCATTGCGTAAGGGGCATTATAGCATATTTTTTTAGGGGTGGCAGTGGCAGGAAGGGGGCAAGGGCAAGGAGGGGTAGCAAGGGAGTATGCTCCCTTGCTTTCAATACTGTTCCCCCCCCGCCCTGGGATGGGAGAAGGGGCAGGGGGAGCGGGTTGTGTTCCCCCCTGTTCCCCATATTCTGGGAACCTACCCTGCGGCAGCTGCAGCAACAGGTTCCACAATGCTGCGACCAACGGCTTTGGCTAGGGCTTGCAACTTGGGCATCATTGCAGCGAAGTTTTCCAACGTGAGCGACTGGCTCCCGTCACTCTTGGCACGGTCTGGGTCAGGATGCGCTTCAATCATGACCCCATCTGCACCAGCAGCAATGGCAGCAAGCGAAAGGGGTTGAACGAGATACCATTTCCCAGTTCCGTGACTTGGGTCTGCTATTACGGGCAGGTGCGAGCGTCTTTTGACTAGGGCTATGGCGTTCATGTCCATGGTGTTGCGGGTGGCAGTCTCGAAGGTGCGGATACCCCGCTCGCAAAGGATAACATTTGGATTGCCTTGTGCCACAATGTACTCGGCACTCAGCAGCCATTCTTCAATCGTTGCCGACAGTCCACGCTTGAGCATAACGGTTTTGTTGGTGCGTCCTGCCTCTTCAAGCAGTTGGTAGTTTTGCATATTGCGTGCGCCAATCTGGAGGACATCTGCGTAGCGTGCGACCATATCCACATCGGCAGGGGTCATCACCTCTGTGACGATGGGCAAGCCAGTTTCTTCACGGGCTTGTGCCAACAGTTGTAGCCCAAGTTCTCCTAGCCCCCGGAAAGAGTAGGGCGAGGAGCGGGGTTTGAAAGCCCCCCCACGCAACATGGTTGCGCCGGCATCACGTACGGCACGGGCAGTAGTCATAATTTGCTCTTCACTCTCGACAGCACATGGCCCCGCAATAACGATACATGAGTTTGCCCCTACCGGGATACCGGCAACGGAGACTATGGTATCGTTTGGGTGAAATTCGCGGGCAGTGAGCTTGTAGGGTCTGGTAACGCGCACGGCTTGCGAAACGCCCGTGAAGTATTCAATTTCTTCGCGCAATGTGGGGGGAATAGCTGCTCCAACAACGCCGATAATCGTTCGTTCTTCCCCGGTGGAGAGATGCCCTTTGAGGTTGTATTCTGCTAGACGCTCTAGCACACTCTCTATATCGGTCTCTGTTGCATCATTTCGCATGACTACGATCATAGAATTGTCCTCCTCTTGTATTGGTACTGATTTGGTAGCCGATTGAACGGTTGGGACCAGCTGAAGTACAGCTGGCTTTTGCTTCGGTATGGCTTGCTGCTGCATTATCTCAGGTACGGCACTCATACTTCCTGCTCCTTCTGGGCGTGTTCGGGACGCAACTTCTGCGACTCCCGAAGATAGATGTGTACAATTTCGCTGGCTTTCCGTGGAGTATTCCAATGAAGTAACACACGGATACATCGAGGCAAACTGTCGGGTACTTGCATCTCATGACCACACAACAATGCGGTGTTCATCCAGCCAAGTTGACGAGCAGCGACAGCAGGAAACTCTGCGGTTATATCTGGTGTTGTGGTAAAAAAAGCACTAGCTATATCTGCTGGATTTATGCCATTGGTTTCCGTCATTTTGACAAGCAACTCATGCGTAGCTTCTAATACTGCCTCACGAGTATTTTCCGTAATCGTGGTAGCTCCTCTTACCCCGCGACACCAGATGTGTTCCATTGTGATAGCTCCTTTTTTGTTGCAATAAGAAAAGGCGTGGAGCCTGTTGCCCCACGCCCTGTGATATTCTTCTCTTAGCTAAAAACAGATGAAAAATTATGCAACGGGAGGCAACCAGGCTCTTTTATGGCTGGCGAAATAATAAAACCAGAAAAAGATTTGGTTGCTTCGGAATTGCATAAGAAATAAGCGTACTTTCTCGTCACTTTCGTGATAGACCAATTTATAATAGCGATCCCAATATATCACACAAAAGCGGGGAAGTCAAGGGGCAATTTTAGCAGATTCTTTTCCCTCATCAGGGCAACGTTGCCCAGTGGTATTGCCCTCATTGTTGCCGCCCATCCCCTAGCCCCTGCCCCCGCAAGCGGGAGAAGGGAGACTTGTTTCCCCCCATCCCCTGCCCCCACCGCGCATCCCCTAGCCCCTGCCCCCACCGCGCATCCCCTAGCCCCTGCCACACCCTTTTTTGCCTGGTTGCCTGGCTGCCTCGTTGCACGACAGCTGAACAACAGCTGAACAACTAGGCGAGATGTTTCATCAATCGCCAGAAATTTTCGCTTGGTCGTGGGACATAGACCACCTCGTCCATGAGGGTGTAGAGCAAAAAGAGACCGAGGGTTTGCTCTTCTACATGTTCTGGGTCTGGTACAGCAACAATATGGGCAATATCGAAGTCAAAGGATGTTCCAGTATCGTGAAACTCAATCACGATATGGCGAGCGGTATCATCCAACTTGAGGGATACTTGAACACGACCATGGGGGGTATGGGCATAAGCGTGTTCCACAATAGTATTCCAGGTTTCTTGTACCGCTACCCGTATATCGTTAATTGTGACACCAGGATTGGGCATTTGCTCAACCTGTCCAAGCAATTCGGTAATGCACACGTCTAGGATGTTGAGATGGGAATGACTGGCGGGCAATTCAAGGTGTATGGTACTTTCGCTTTTCATTTTTCCCTTCGGGTTTCCCCTAGTGATATTTGCATAGGAAAGAACAGCACGGTTAAGAGTAGCCTAGCATGGGGGAGGGATTGGGTTCAAGCGGTTATGATGACGTGTAGATTACAACGGAACATATGACCGGGGACGAGGGCAAGGATAGGAAAACAAGGGCGAAAATTTGAGGATATTTCTCCACAAAAATCTCCTCTTGACCTCCTTTTACATTTCCCTGTATTTGCTTTATGCTTATAGTAAGAGAGGAAAATACCACCCAGCATGCCCGGCATATTGCCTTACTGCCTGAAGTACGGATAATCTAATTTCCGTTGTTTTCGTGTTTGCATATACCGCTACTATACTCTATAAAGGTTCCCGCCGCTTACCAATCCTTTTTGGGTCTATCTCTGCTGTCTTGTAAGAAGCCTCTCACAGCAGCAAACGCTTATCAGCAATCTGAGACCTGAACCATGCTCTCCTAGGTTATCTCTCACTACTATGCAGGAGCCTGGGATTTATGTACCCAAATCATGATGTGCAAGACATCCTGTATACTCTGATACAACGTGGCTTGAAGATTTCGTGTATCCTGCACCAAGATCAGCCGGTAGAACATGCTGATCAGTTTGTCTTTTGCCTGGGTAATGCCTATTATGGGTTATCAACAGAACAGGTCTGCACGATCCAACCACTTGGCACCTATACTCCGTTGCCGTTTGTTCACCGCAGCATTGTAGGGACTATCGCTACGCATCAGGGACGGCACCTGCTTGTGGTAGACCTTCGTATCCTTGTTGATATGGTGCCTATCAATCCTCATCCCAAAGAAGCCTTGATTATCGTTGCCTTGCAAGACATGGAAATAGGGCTTTTGATTGAGAAGTTCTCATCGGTACCAGCGGGAAATGGCGCACATATTTCTCTCCTCCACAACGGGGGATGGGAACGAAAGCAAGGGGGAACGAGTTGTTAGCCCTCATCCATACCTGGCTTTCGTAGTAGAAGGAGCCGGGGAGACCGCTTGGTGGGGCAATCAAAGCCCACTACTTGGACACCCAAGCAACCGGTGCTGCATCTTTTGTGGCGTGAAGAAACACGAAGTATCAAAGTGGATGATCATATTATCGTCAAGAAACCAAAAAGTAAGGAGGACTCGCATGCTATTTCCCAAAGGAACTAAACCACTAGGGCGCAGCGTTACTGGCAGCATATTGCTAGTTGTGCTGCTGTTTACCCTAGCTCCCCTAGCGACACCTACTACCCATGCCCAACAATCTGAAGAACCCCAATGCTTTCTTGAAACTGGCTATTGCATTGAGGGGCGCATCCAACACTTCTGGCAACAAAACGGCGGATTGCCCGTCTTTGGCTACCCCATCTCGCCCCAACAGACGGAACGGCGCGAGGGGAAGTCCTACCAAGTCCAGTGGTTTCAACGCCACCGGCTGGAACTACACCCCGAAAACGACCCGCCCTACGATGTGCTCATTGGACACATGGGCAAGGATACACTCACACAACAAGAACGCGCCAGCGAGTTCCCCGCCACTGACCCAAGCCCCAACTGTCGCTACTTTGCTGAGACGGGACACAACATCTGTGGCGATTTTCTCCATGCGTGGCAGCAGCATGGGCTAGACCTAGACGGGCAACAGGGGGTAAGCGAGCAGGAAAGCCTCGCCCTCTTTGGTATGCCGATTAGCGAAGCCCACACCGAAACCCTGTCCAACGGGCAGGAATATACGGTACAATGGTTCGAACGGACACGCTTTGAATTGCACCCCGAAAACGACCCGCCCTATCGGGTCCTGTTTGGGTTGTTAGGAGAGCAAATGTACACCCCGGATGCCAGTACAACACAAGCGACTGCCATCAACCCGGCGTTTAAGCAGGCACAGACCCGCTTTGCTTTTGCCTTCTTGCAAGCCCTATGTCAAGAGCAAGCTGGCACCCCCAAAAATACCTTTATCTCCCCAACCAGCCTCGCCTATGCGTTGGCAATGACCTACAACGGCGCGAATGGCGAGACGCAACAGGCGATGGCGCAGGCGTTGCAAGTGCAGGGGATGAGCATGACGGCGGTTAATGAGGCGTTTAGTGCGCTGATGCAGTCCACCCAACAGGCAGACCCTGATGTAACGTTGACCATTGCCAATGCGCTTTGGGCACGCGAGGGAGTCTCTTTTGCGCCAGACTTTCTCCAGCGCAATGAGCAGTACTACCAAGCTGAGGTTGACGAACTTGATTTTGCTGACCCAGGCGCAGTGGCGACTATCAATCGTTGGGTAGACGAACAGACACAAGGGAAAATTCCGGCCATTGTAGACGAACTGAAGCCAGAAACGATTATGGTGCTGATCAATGCCATCTACTTTAAGGGGGCATGGACAGAACCCTTTGACGAAGACCAAACGACTGATCAGCCCTTCACCCTGTTGGATGGCAGCACCAAGCAGGTGCCAATGATGACGCAGTTTGACTCCTACCGCTACTACGAAGGCGAGGATATGCAGGCGGTTAGTTTGCCCTATGGTGAAGAGCGGCTATCTATGACTATTCTGCTGCCGTCTCAGGATTCTAGCCTGCAATCGCTTGTACGCCAGCTTGATGCCCCCACATGGCGGCAGTGGCTTGGCGAAATGTCTCCCCAAGATGGTCAGGTCAGCATCCCCCGCTTCAAGATGGAAGATGACCATGCGCTTGAGGATGTCCTAACCGACATGGGTATGGGACTTGCCTTTGACTGCGACCATGCCGATTTTTCACAGATGTATGCCAAGCCGGGCGTGTGTATCACCAGTGTGCGCCAGAAGACCTTTGTTGAGGTCAACGAAGAGGGGACAGAAGCGGCTGCTGCTACATCGGTTGAGATGGGGTTGACCTCGGCGATGCCAAATCAGCCCTTTACGATGGTGGTAGATCGCCCCTTCTTCTTTGCCATTCACGATGACCAGACTGATGCAGTGCTCTTTATGGGCATGGTTGTTGAGCCATAGGTAGGGTGAAAAAGTAGGTTTATGTTGGATTCTAAGTTGCCCCCATCCCCTAGCCTTACGAGCCGCGAGGGTCAACGAGCGGATTTCCCTACAGAGCCGCAGAGCCGCAGAGATTTGGAACGTTGCCGATAGCACTTTGTGCTTCATATGGGAGCGGGGGCAGGGGGAGAGGGTTGTCGCCCTATGGGAGCGGGGGCAGGGGGAGAGGGTTGTTTCCCATCCCCTGCCCCCGACCCCATCCCCAGGGCGCAGGGGGGAGATACATCCGCTCGTTGACGCTCGCGGCTCGTTTGGTGGGGCGTGGGAAGGGAAGGGATGGGGGGCAAGAGTGACACTATTGTTTCAGGTATAATTGTGGGAGTGGTTTTTTTGTAAAGAAATATTGAGGAGATCATCATGCAAACATACCATTTTGATGCAGTCGTAAACGATGAGGGTGTTGTTACCCTTTCAGGATTGCCCCCTTTGGCGAAAGTTGCTATTGTTGTCATAGACCCTGAACTATCGAGTTGGCAAACGCGATTGAATCATTTAAGAAAAAGATTCCAAGAAACACATCCTTTTGCAAAAATGAATCGGGAAGAAATTTTAGTGCAATTACGTCAAACTCGTGAGGAGGTTTACGAGGAAGTTTATGGAGACAGACATGCAAATTAGTTTAGATACTAATGTCTGGATATTTGGTCTGCTTGAAAACAATGGGTATTGTGTCCGTATTTTAGATAACTTAGCCCAATTTGATATTGTTGTTCCCAATCAAATCAGAATCGAGTTGACCCGTAATCTTCCTAAACTGTTATTGGATGAGTTTTATCAATTAGTGCAAGAAGCAGGTGTTGAGCTAAATTATGAAAAAGTCCCTGATATTTATATTACCATGTTTGAATCGAAAGGGTTGAAAAAAGGTGATGCCATTATTGGTGGTTTTGGAGAGTGGAGAAAGGTCGCTAAAATTGTGTCTGACAACCGAGATTTTTTAAGAGGATTATCCGCAGGACACTCTTTTGAGATCATGTCCCCACAGGAATTTTGTGTGGAATTTGGTTTGTAAATGGAACATAATGGTAAAAACCTGCTAACCAACCATATTGTTGCTTCCGTTGACGTATCATGTGGGAAACGATACATCAAAGCTAGACATCCAATCGCGGGCGAAGCGGGTTGCGTGGGGGCAGGAGTAAACGCGCAATGCCCCCCCGACCCCATCCCCAGGGCGCAGGGGGGAGATACATCCGCTCGTTGACGCTCGCGGCTCGTTTGGTGGGGCGCGGGGAGGGAAGGGATGGGGTGCGGCTCCCCCACGCCCTTTTATTATGAAAGTTATCGCATGACCCAATACGCACTCGCAGAACAGCCAATACTGCCCACAATGCCGCTTACCCAAGCGGGGGCTATTTGGTTGGCACGGTTGGAGGCTGCCGGTCTGGATACTGGCGAAGAAGATACGGATATAGACGACTTTGTAGACGAGGAGGAGGAGTTCCGGCGGGAAGACCAACGCCACCACTCCCGCCAGACTATCGCTAGCTATCAAACGGCTGTCACACTGTTTGTTCGGTGGGTAGAGCGCAGCAACCGCGCTCGCGTGGGTGATCTCGTGTTTGAAGACTTGCTCAACTACACCCGCACCTTGCGGCGGCGCGACTATGACCTTTCTGCTCGTGCTGCCGCAAGCCGTGAGCAAGGCGATACTTACCGTCTCTCACCGCGCACCGTTCGGAGCTATACTCGTCCGTTGCTTGGCTTTCTCTCGCTGCTAGAAACGTTCAATGCCATCAGCTTTCGCACTGAAGCGGTACGCGCCGAGCTTGTGCGGCTGCTCCCCCGCACAACGGATGCCATAGCCCCCACGCCCCCCGACCTGCGCCGCCTTGTGCGCTACTATGACCGCCCGGATGGGGAGGAAGACCGCACTCCCCGTTTGCGGCTTATTCGTCTACGCAACGCCGCCATACTTCATATGCTCTTTTCGTCTGGAGCACGTATTTCCGAAACCCTCAGCATCAATGTAGGCAGCGTGTTTCGTGACCGCCGGGTGAGAAGCCGTGTGCCTATCTATGGCAAGGGTCGCCGTGAGGAGATTATCTTCCTGCGCCGTGATGCAGAACGGGCAATTTATACCTACCTGGTGGCACGCGAATACCCACCGGCAACGGAGCCGCTGTTCATTTCCTACGATAGACGCAGCGCAGGCTCACGCCTCACCCGCTCCAGTGGTTGGCGCATTGTACGACAGGCAGCCCTTGCGGTGGCAGCCCAGATTGCCCTAGAGGGCAAATATGACGAAGCCGAATTGTTGCGAACAACATCCCCGCACACTTTTCGCCATTTCGTTGGCTACTACCTGCTCAACGAAGGGGCAGATTTGGCAGAGGTATCACAGATATTGCGCCATCGTAGCGTGGAAGTGACGCGCAATTTCTACGCCCGCTATCGAGATGTACAACTCCAGGAAATACACGACCAGTATAGCCCTGATCCAAATGATTTTTAGTCCAGTGAAGAACAGGAAAACAGGAGATAATGTTAGTTGTTGCGTTGATACTCCACGAACGGTTGCAAGTCACTATTGTGATGTTTATGTTTGCGCTTGGCATATGGGGATTGTTCAACTATTTTCGTAATCAACCCATCTCGCCAAACTTCAAGGGAGCATTGCTCATTGGGGAAATCCTCATTCTCATAGAGGCGTTGCTTGGTATTGGGGTGTTTATCTATGGGTTGCGTCCAGTACGCACCTACATACACATTCTGTATGGTATCACGGCGATGATTGCCCTACCAGGCACATTTGCCTATACCCGTGGGCGGGATGGTCGTTGGGAAGGGCTGGTCTATGCCTGTGTCTGTCTGTTCCTAGCGGGGTTGTCGCTGCGGTTGCAGCAGGTAGCAACGCAGGTGTAGAGAAGTTACCCCTGCTCCACTAACCGCATAAGATCGTCTGCTAGGCTTTCTGTTGCACTAAAGGGGCGTAGGGATTCCATTGCTGCCAGAAACCCTGCCACGTCAAACTGGCGTACTACCTCACGACTCCGCAGCGATAGCGGCAGCAAATGGTGAAAAGCCCCCATTGATAGCAGCGATTCCCATTGGCGGTAGGTATCGGCAACATACCGACTGACCTGCTGCTCGGTCCAGATTGGCGGCAACCGTGGGTCGCCGGCAATCTGTAAACATAGCCCAATGTGTGGGGTCGCATGGACAGGCAATGTGTAGCGCATTAGGTCAAGTACTGCTTTACCATACACATCACCAAGCCAGTGAAACCACCACCACCCATCTGGTGCTTGCACAAAAGGCGCACTGCCAAACGGGAGTCCAAGTTGGAGCGGCAATAATCGGGCGAGGTCATAGCTGAGAAATTGGCGCGAGGAGCGAAACCATCCATATGCTGGTGGTTCATCCCCAGGTACGGATGATACCCAAAGGGCTTCCCCATCGCACCACGACACATTGAAGGGGCGACCCTCCAGCGTGAGCGTATCACGATAGAGCCAGTTGGCATCTACCCGGGCAACTTCCCGTTGCGTATGCTGACTACGGATTGTCACCATATGGGCAGAGTTATTTTGGATGTTGCTATGGATGCTGAGGTCTACCTGCTTACTGGACTGCTGGTCTACCAAATCGTTGAGCCGTTCACCTGCTCGCCACTCACCAGGTCTACCGGGGGTGAGGTAGTGGTTGTCTTGCAAATGTCCAAGTAGAGCAAGCAGGTCATCAGCGGTAGTGATGTTTGCAAAGGTGTTGGCAAGTTGATTGAGCCGCACTGCCCCGGTGGGGCTTTGCTTGATACTGCTAAAGATTTGCTGCACCATCACGGATAGCCGCAATGGAAAAGCAGGGATGTGGTCAGGGAGCGTTGTAGTTGGTAGGCTAGTCAGTGCGCCAAAGAGGGCTTGTTCTAGCGGGGTACGATAGCAACAGCACACATGGGTTGTCCCCTGCCGGCGGTTGCCTCGCCCGATGCGCTGCAAAAACGAGGCGGGGGTGCCTGGTGGTCCTATCAGGATAACCACATCGACATTGCCTATGTCTATGCCTAGCTCTAGCGTGGTACTGGCAAAGCATAGGGCAACTTCTGCTTGGGCAAATTGCTGCTCGATTTCACGGCGGCGTTCTGCTTCAATATTTGAGTAATGGACATAGACGGCTTGACCAAAGGGGGAGCGTTGGCGAACGGATGCAGCGTAGCTCTCTACCTCAGCACGGCTATTGCAAAAGACCAGGGCTTTGCGCCAACGTCTGCTGCGAAAAGTTGCCAGGTAGGTATGCAGTTCAGTGCTGCGATGGGGAGAAAGGGCTAATTGGTCTACTTCCATGTGGCGCGTACCGGCTACACGGACAACCTCAACCTCAACCTCAACCTTAGCCGGGGCAAAGTAGCGGGGGGCAGTCTGTTCGGGGGCGTTGAGGGTAGCAGAGAGAGCAGCATACTGGAGGGGGGTATCGCTTGGGGTGTCCCCTATCGTTTTGGCATAAGTATGAATGTCGCGCAATCGGCACAGGATAGCGCGGAGGTGGTCGCCACGGGGGGTACCGTCAAAGATGTGGAGTTCGTCTATGATGATAGCCCGTAGCGTGGCAAAGACGCTTGCATGGCTGGCAAGCAGCGAGTCTACCGATTCCGGTGTGGTGATGAGCAGTTCGGCGGGGCGTTCTGGGCAAAAGTTGCTCAGGTCGTGGGTACGTACCGCAACGGATATGTTCAGGTGGTCTAGTGGCGTTTGTAGCCGGGCGAGCAGGTCGTTGACAAGCGCACGAGTGGGAGTAAGGTAGAGCAGCCGAAGCATATGTGGCTCGCGCACCGGTGGGCAGTGACGTTCTATCAATGGGGCAATAGTCGCTTCAGTTTTGCCGCTGGCGGTGGGGGCGCAGAGGATGATATTGTGTCCGTCAAGCAGCAGCGGGATAGTCGCTCGTTGGGCTTCGGTGTAGTTGCCATGTCGCTCAAAGAAAGCAGACCAGGTGCGGGGCATACGGGCTTTGAGGGTGTGGGGGTTCATGGCGATTATCCGATTATCCACTGATGCTGGCTTTCAGCAGGGTGAAGGTGGGGTAGTGTTGTTGCCAATCCCGCAACGCTTGATACAAGCGGGTGGCGAGAAAGTAGATGGGTTCATAGGCTAACCGCAACGATCTCTCCAAATTTTCGGGGGCGACATCTGTCGCGTTACATGAACCAACCAGATACCGCAACCCTACCGACAGAATACGCACCAGATCATGCCCACAACAGACATACCAGGGGTCGTGGGTATCACTCTGGAGCTCTTGCATAGCGGTGTGCAGTTCGGTGAGGGTGCAGGTGCGATCTTTGGCTTCGGTGCGGTCATACAGCGTTTGCACTAATTGCCTGGTGTCAATAGCCAACGTCTCTTTATCCAGTATCCTGTCATACCTTAGCCCATCAAATTTGAGATTACAAGGTTCACGCAACGACACCCAGCGTAGGTAGCCTAGCGGTTTGCCGCAGGCAAGCAGTATTGAGCGAACATCCTTATCCTCTAGTTTTTCTTCCGAACCATACTCACACAAGAGCTTGTCTAGTGCAGGGGACTGTATTAGCAGAGTTTCTAGGTCGTGGGTATCTGTTTGAAAAATGTTCTCGCTTGTGGGTTGGGAATCTTCTAATGGGTCAAAGTCAGCATCTACAATCGCCACTGCACCGGTGAAGCCATCGCTGTCAAGGACACTCATCACTGCTATCACCTGCTCCTTGCCGTTAGCAACGACTATCTGGCATGTATCATCCACGAAGCGAGCATAGAATTTTCTATCGGTAGTACCCTCTACCAAAAGAAAGCAATGGGAAGCATAGGTGGGGTCTGCACGGAGCATACGCATTTTATTGGCAATGCGTTCTGGTCGTATTTCGTTCATGCTTTGGCTTTCCCCAATCCAACTGTCAATTCCCACCTATCGCTAATGATGTCTGGAGAGTGAGTTGCCATCAGGACATCAAAATCAGACAACTTAATAATCTCTTGTAAATCGCTGAGAAATTTGCTTTGCCAAGCAATATGCAGCGAAATTTCCGGCTCATCTATCATAATGAGCGTGTTTGGTTGCACCTTAAAGAGAAATTCATACAGCATAACGAGTTCGTGTTGCTCACCAGATGAAAGGTCTTGTGGTGAAAGCCTATTGCCTTGTAACGTAGTAAAGGTAAATCCCTTATCCTTACTCACGGTCATCTGTTTTTCATGAAATAGTCGGTTGATAATTCTCCTGAGCAAGTCTATTTTGCTGGCTATAGGGTCAAGCACCCACAGTTTTTTGGCAACATCATCTACATAGATCGAAAGTACCCCACGAGTATCATCCTTAATCGTTCCGTCCCGTATTTCTTCAGGAATAGCACTCATTTCTTCGGTTTTGTCTAACAAACCAGCATCAATGAATTGTTGTCGTTTGTCCTCTAATTTACCCAATTTTTCGCGCAATTGATCATCTGTCAACCCTGATGCATCTTGTTGTTGTTCAATCAACCTACGAGGAAAGGAGCGATCAAGACGTTGTGATCGAGATGCATACTCTGCTAGTTCACTCTCAATACGCTTTGCTAACTCTCGTGCATATCTCATCACCGTAGGGTTTGTTTCATCATCTCTAGGGTATTCATATCTTAATCTTTCCCTTGAGGGTACCAACAACCGTTGTGTTTGAATGAAACGAATACTGATTGATTTTCGTAATGTATTCCATTCTGGAAATTCCCTTTCTGTGCCAGAATCTCCAGAGAAGAATCCTCCATAACGTGCTGCAATTTCATCTATAGATAATGTCTCACCACTTGACAGGTCTCTCCAAAGGGAAGGATTCATTCTCCGAAGTTCAGGTATATCTTCAGCTAATTCTATAATATCTTTTCGTTCCCACTCAGGGACATGAAAAGATTGTTCAGTATCCATCCCAGGTATACAGAAGTGTACGATTGCTGTTTTTCTTTTGGCTTTGTTGGATTCAACTTGCTCTACCCAAATAACGCTCCCATCATCCAATTCAACAGAGAACTTTTGAAATGGGATGGTTGTGAACTTTTGGTAGGATGAATTGAAAAGATCATTGAGCATGGTCATGATGATGGTCTTGCCATACCCGTTGGGACCGTGGATGATGGTAATGCGTTCATGCATATTGAGGGGGATAACATGGTCAAATACCCCAAACAACCCCGTAACAGTAATTTGCTTGATTCTTCGCTTTTCGCTCATAAGAAACCCGCTTTCTTTTTTGCCTATGTGGTTGCCCCTGCTCCTAATTCCAGCACCTTTAACCCTTTTCGCAATTCCTCGACCACCGTTTCAGCATCATACGCGGTATGCAAGAACAACAAATCGTATATCATCACCGAGACACGGATAACCTCGCGCAGGTTGATACGATGCTGCGCCAACGCCTGCGCCAACATACCCGACACCGCCACGAGCGGGGCATAGGGGTCTTGGCATGCGTGGTGGTCATAGCCATAGGCTATCGCATGGTATTGCAACAACATGTTGAAAAACAGCTGAATATCGCGCTCAATGAAGCGGTCATCTAGCCGCACAATCTGCGAAGGAGCCAGCCAATCTTGCACAGGCAACTTGCTTTCGCTCTCTGTCAGCGCAAAGAGGAAAAAGAGATGGGGAGTATGGGAAAACGCCACATCATACTGCGCGTTGCGATGAGTCGGTATGTCGTTGGGGTTGATACGGCTATTGTTGGTGTTTGGTATGGCAGCATAGATCATCGCCTTGAAAAAGGAATCTGCCCTATCACGCTGGCGAGCACGCAAAAGCGAATAGTGCTCCGACTCGTCAAGCAACACCGACAACCCACTATACCCCACCAGCGTTGCCAACATACTGATAGCACTGAGCAGGTAGCTATACTGGCGGGCTACCTCGCCGGTCTTATACATATGCGGAGGCTTCTTGAAGCATGTTCGCATATCTTTTGTCGGCTTGATCTGTCCACTTATCCACAGCACCATATCATCATATGCCAGTTGATTGCTGCACTCTTCCATTGCCAATAATGCCCGTGCTAGAGGACACCTGTCAGCATCCGGGGATTGCTGGACAAACGTTTGCACGATACCCGGTGTGTCTAGGGCTTTTTTCAACAGGGGAGCAAGCCCGCGCTCATCGCTATCTGGATAGTGGAGCGACTGAATCAACGCCCGGTAAATATCGTGCGGTTTGCTAGGGGGTATCTCCACTAGGTCGAGACTAGCAGTAGCGACTAGGAAGTTCTCGCGCAAACCACGCCGTGCTGCCAGTTCGATAAAGTGGCTCTTGCCAAAGCCATAGTCGCCGATAACCGCCACTACATCGCCGCCCCGCTCACGGCTCCGGGTCAACGCCCGTTCCAAGCTCACCCGTTCTGCTTCTAGCCCAATCGTGAGCGTCTCAACGTCTTGGATTGGCACAATGCCCAATCGTAGGGCTTCAAGCGTCTGGCGAGCACGAAATTGGTCGGTTTCGAGCACCATCTCGTGTGGCTGAAAGCTAGGCGCAGGTTTGGCTGGGGCTTGTTGCTGCTGCCAATCTGCTACCGACTCGTTGGTGAACTCGCGGGCAGGCAGGCGAAATCGCCGCCCGGAGTCAAACTGGACTTCCCACTCAAAGCCTCCCATATAGGTTTTGAGCAGCGTACCGGGCCCTAATTGTGGATGGACTACTGGTTGTTCCGTCATAATTTTCTGTTAATAGGGGCGTTGTTGGGTATCTGCCAACGCCATAAGGCTATCGCTTTGCCCACGAATACAAGCGGCGGCATACTCGGTATTGATGACCTGCTGACCTTCCATCTTTTGGCGATACCATTCTGTCACTAGGGCTTTGATAAAGAGGCGGCGATGGCTGATGGCAAGGTAGGATGTGCGGGCGGCATCGGACAGGATGGCGATATTCTGGGATTGCGTATCCCGATCCAGCTTGCAATCATAGGCTAATTCAAAGATGGGCAACAACCGCGAGCCTATTTGGGTTAGCAATTCTTCATCGGGAATGTCGAGCGTATTCAGGTCTATCTGTGGACTGAACGGATTGGAACGCGAAAAGTAGGTTGGGGTTTGAACGCGCTGTTGCAGGGCGGGATACTTCGGCACAACATCGTAGATAAACGCTGGTGGTACTGCGTACATAAAGAGTGTCCCCGGCAAATCTTCACGACAGCGGTCTATCACTTCACGCAGGTTATCGGTAGCGACCTTCTCCGACCTTCCCCCCACGCTCAACATCCTGTCTCCTTCATCAAAGAGCAACACGAGACCGGTATAGCCCAATGCCCGTACTGTCTGGCAGAGTGACCGCAGCATCTTAAACGCATTATTCTTGTTGATCTTCTCGGTCACGCCGATAGAACGCAGGTCACGCATATCATCTGTGCTGACATCCTCGCCGTGCAACCAACGCCCAAGCGACTCTAACCGTAGCTCCTGTCCCCGCAACAATGCATGGAAATAGCCCTGGATGGCTTTGTGATAGCTGAGGCTGTCTACGGGTGTGGTAGATAGCGTTTGCAACATAGCGCGAACGTCTGGGATTTCTGCTACGCCGGGGTCTTGTAGGTCAATACCCTGAGCACCGGCAAGCCGCCGCAGTGTCCCTTCCAGAAAGCGGCTCAACCCGCGCTCATCCTCACTGAGATTGCCTAGTTCATGCCAAATGATAGACGATGCCACTGCACCATAGACGCGCCGCTGGTCATCATAGGGGCTTTCCTTTGGGCTAAGGTCAACCTTGCTCACGGCGAAATTGCGCTCCCAAGCACGGTCACGGATACAGTAGAGAAAGTGGGATTTACCGCTCCCGTAATCCCCCACGACCATCTTAAAGACTGCGCCACCATCTGCAAGATATGAACCCAGGTAGTGGGCATCTATGGCATTGAGCAGCGTTTCATTCCCCACATTGTAGTAGCTAACCCCTTTGGACAGGGGGGTACCTGACTGCCCCAAGACATCTATAATTTGACGGGCTAGGCGTGGTTCTGGCAACATGGGCGTACTCCTCTACTTGCTCTTGAACTCTATATCGCCGATGTATCCCCCTTCGTGGGGTGTATTGCCTGTGACGATCCAGATACTCTTGGCGGTACTCTCGGCTTGGGCTTTGGTAGCAGTGTGGGCATCTACAATCATCCCCTCATGCACCACCTGCTGGTTGAGCGCAAATTCACAGAAATCATAGGCAAACTGTGCTCGCGTGTAATCACGAAAGCTGCTTTTGCCAGGCTCACTACGGAAAGTGCGGGGTTGGCGCAAAATCGTCATTTCGAGGTAGCACTCTACAATGTTTGCGCGTTGATTGCTCGTGTCCCGCTTGCGGCGCACATTGGTCCACGCTTCATGTAATTGTGCTATCCAGCGAGCAGCATCTTCCTGCCGTCCCATTACCGCTTTGACTTCGCTTTGATAGGCTTTGATGACTGCATCCACACTGAGCGGCACACGCCGTTTGGTAATATCTTTGCCATAGCTAATGGTCGCCTTACGGGTGACAAAGTTTGCCAGCACTTCAAAGCGTCCAATCTCAAAGCGCGGTGGTCGTCCGCCTATGGTGATACCTAACTCTGCCAGCGAATCACGCAATGCGCTACCAAAGATATTGCCAAGTTCACGCTGCGCCTGTTGGAGTTCCTGGTCAAGTTGGGGCAGTAGGGCAGTTAGGGCAGCATCGTCAAGGGTGAATTTTTGCAACGCCTGCAACGCATGGTCTAGGCGAATAACATCTACTGTGCTGCCAGTGAGGGCTGTAACCACATCTTTGAGGGCTGTTTCCACAGCGGTAAAGGCTTTTACTTCGCGGCGTAGCTCTGGGATGAGAGAGTCTATAGTCGTTTCTTTGATCTGGAGGTCTGCGAAGGTTTGGCGAGTCTGGTCAAGCGTGGTGGTTGCTATGGTGCTCTCGCTGTTGGGGTAGGCTTCCAACATACGGGTTGCTTTGGTTAGGCTGCTGGCGACACTTTTTAGCGCAGCCATAAGGTTGTTGGATGTGCGTTTTTGTTGGTTGTAGCGGGAGCGTAGTTCGTCAATCGTTTGTATCAGGTTTTCGTTGGACATGTTGGATATGCAGGTCCTCTCTACTGGTGTCTTACGTCTCGTTGGTAGCCTATTATACCAGCGTCTGCTTGTCTGTACAAGGGTTTAGCCATGCTATATTCGCCGGGCAATCGCCATCAGGCTATTTTGCCCTTCTTGCCCACATTCGCTCCCCTTGCCCCTGCTTCCAGACATTTGACATTTGCTCGTTGATCCTGGCGGTTTATCCCCTTCTCCCGCGTAGTAGTGGGGGAAGGGGCAGGGTCTGGGGGTTGCCCAAAGGGAGCAAAGGGGACGGGAAAAGAATCCCCTCCCCTTGCTTCTTGCTAAGGCAAAAATTGCACCTTTAGGCACGATATGTTATACTCCATTTGAAAGTTTTTTCATTGTTTTTTTCGTGGTTGTAGTTTCTATTCTGTACTACATCTAGTTCCCTCACACACGTACAGAACATAGAGGTTCATAGCAACTCATGAAGAGGAACCCATTTTTGCACCTAGCGATCAAGACGCTTCGTTTGGCAATATTGCGAATCAGCCCTGGCTGGATGTTTGGCTTGTTGACCTTCAACTTCAATCGCATTTCGATCTATGAGCTAGGAGCCATTGCGGTTATCATTACCACGCTGATTGGACTACACCACTTTATGTCGCCCTTGCAGGTCGCTATTGGACACTTCTCAGACCGTCATCCCCTCTTTGGCTTCCGTCGAAGCCCGTATGTCCTCATGAGTGGCATAGTCGGCGCACTGGTCTTTCTGGCAATCCCCTGGCTCACCGTTGCCCTGGGTAGACCAGAGCGCACCAACGAACTGCTCGCCGCCAACCCTACGTTCACCTTGCCAGAATCCGCCTTAGCCATGCAACATCACCCCATCGCCACAGTCATCATCGCCTTTTTGCTCATCCTCTGCTTTGGGGTCGCTATGTCTGCCAATGGCACATCATCTGCCGCCCTTGTTATTGAGACCATCGAAGAGAAGCATCGCGGACCGGTGTTCGTCATCGTTTGGATGGTCATGGTCTTCTCCGCTATCTTCTCTGCTGGCATCACCAAAAGCATTATGCCCGAATATGATCCGGTACAAATGCAACTGCTCTATAACCTCACCTTGCCCATTGTCCTCATCACCTCAATCATTGGGCTAGTTAGGATGGAACAACGCATTACCCGTGAAGAGCATGCCCAACTCATGGCAAAGCCACGGGTAGAAACCAAATCAGAAAATGCCTTCACGGTCTTTTTCAAACTGCTGCGGGTCAATGACCAAGTGCGGTTGTTTTTTGCCTTTGTGATGCTCTCCATGTTTGGCATATTCCTACAAGATGCCATCCTTGAAGTCTTTGGGGCAGAAGTATTCCGGTTGGCACCAAAAGACACCGCCGAATTTACCCAAATATGGGGAGGCGGTATTCTCATTGGCTTGTTTCTCATTATCATTGTGGCAAAATTTCAACGCATCTCCAAAAAGACTATTGCTATGATCGGCGGAGTCGGGATAGCCTTTGGGTTGAGTATGATAGCCGTAGCCGCCTTGACCGTCACCCAATCGCTTGTGTCTCCTGGACTGTTTGTTATGGGGGTCAGCACTGGCTTGTTTGACTTTGGGGCTATGTCTATGATGATGGATATGACCGTTGAAGGGTATGCAGGACTCTACATGGGGATGTGGGGATTTTCGCAGGGGATTGGACAGGGGATTGCCAATGTGACCAGTGGGGCATACCATACGATTGTCATCGAGCACCATGTGCTTGGTCCCTCCGCAGCCTATGGGGTCATCTATGGCTTTGAAGCTCTCGTGATGATCTTGGCTATCTTTGTCTTACGCAATATCAATGTCCAAGAGTTTAAGGGATTGAGTCAATCTGATATAAGTGCAGTAGTAGCTCTTGAAACAGCAACATAAGGACGAAAAAGGACGAAAAAGGACGAAAAAGGACGAAAAATGTATACTCCTGAACAATTGGCACGCCGTGAGGCTTCTAAGTGGACAAAAGTACAAATCATTCTCGCACCTATCCAATTTTTGGCGTTTATTATTAGCTTCATTTTGGTTGTCTACTATCTTGTCACCGGGGAGCTCCATCTAGCCGCAACGATTAGTGTCTGGATTAAAATTACGCTCATATGGGCATTGACCATTACAGGTATGTTGTGGGAAAAAGATATGTATGACCATTACTTCATGGCAAAAGAGTTTTTCTGGGAAGACCTGGGCAATCTTATTGCCATTCTTACCCACAATGCCTACTTTGTCGTGCAATGGCTTGGTTGGGATGACCGCAGCGTGATGTACGTCATGCTCTTTGCCTATCTCACCTACCTGCTTAATGCTGCCCAATTCATCGTTAAGGGAGTACGATCTTATCGTTACCGTAAATCACTGAAACTACAAGCCGGGGTTGAGGGGTAAAGGAGCCATTACCATCATGCCAATTACATCCAAAGCTGTCATCATCCCACGCCGTAATGCCATTGAGCTAGGGTCTGTACAGCTTGCCTGTCCCAAAGATAACCACGTTGAGAACAATGTGCTCATCCACACCGCCTACACCTCTATCAGTGCTGGCACAGAGCGTATGCTGCTCGACGGACGCATGCCCCATCCTGCGCTTTCCTTCCCGCTTGTCCCTGGGTATGAGACGGTAGGCAAGGTGATAGAAGTAGGCGACTCTGCCCCCCCCGAACTCCTGGGGCAGTGGGTCTATGTTGGCGGGGCGCGGTGCTTTCTTGGGGTCAATCCTGCGTGGGGAGGGCAGAGCGAGTATATCTATGCCGAAGCAGACCGTATCGTCACACTCAACGGTATGGACCCAGATAGAGGGGTTGTGTTGGCCCTTGGAGCTACCTCTATGCACGGCATCAACCTAGCAGAAATCAAGCCAGGCGATCATGTGTTTGTTTTGGGGCAAGGTATCGTTGGGCAGCTTTCTGCCCGTCTTGCCCGCATGGTTGGCGCAGGGACTATCACTGTTGTAGACCGTGTTGGGGTCAGACTAGCCGTTTCCCAAGCAGACCGTATCATCAACGTGAGCAAAGAATCGCTGGAAGAAGCGATGGGCGGCGAGAAGGTAGATGTGCTCATTGAGGCTACCGGCTCAATGGAAGCCTTGAGTGGAGCATTGCCGCTGCTCGCTGAGCATGGGCGGGTGGTGTTGCTTGGCTACTATGACCACATAGATGTCCCCTATGCCCCGCTCTTTATGCGTGAGGCGCATATCATTATAGCCCGCGAGTGGAAACACGGTCCGTCTGGCGACCTGCCCTATATGCGTGATTTATTGGCAAGTGGCAAGCTCGATGTCGCCGATCTGTTGACCCATCGGGTGCCAGTAGATCGCATCCAAGCTGCCTATCGATTAGCCCTTGAAGACCCCGCATGCTTGAAAGTTGTTGTTGAATGGCCCTGTGACGAAGCCTAGCGTTTCGTTCTATCCTAGTAAGGATCGTTGTAATGCCAAAAAGAACCAAACGTCATGGTTCAAAATCCGCTCGTATGCTGGCTGTATATGGCAAGGGCGGCATGGGAAAATCATTTTTCACCACAAACCTCGTGAGCAAACTCGCGCTATCGGGCTTACGGACTATGCAACTTGGGTGTGATCCAAAACACGATAGTTGTACCGGTCTCTTTGGCGGGGTGAGCCTCCCGACACTTGGCGATACTTGGCGAGCGTTCAAGCAGGAAGGGCGCGAGAAAGAGCTGCGGGTGCATCATGTCGTCTTTCAAACGCCAATCCTCAATGGTCAAGCTACCGTTTTTGGTTGCGAGATAGGCGGTCCAGAGGTAGGGCGCGGGTGTGGTGGGCGCGGTATCAGCTTTGGCTTTGATGTGCTTGAAGAGATGGGCATTAGCCAATGGGCATTAGACTACATCGTGATGGACTTTCTCGGTGATGTCGTTTGTGGGGGGTTTGCCATGCCGTTGGCACGTTCGTTGGCAGAAGAGGTCATTATTCTATGTGGCAATGACCGCCAGAGTCTCTATGCTGCCAATAACATCATCCGTGCGACCCAGTATTTTGCCAGCATGGGCGGCAGTACCCGGTTGCTTGGGCTCGTTATCAACCGTGATGATGGGAGCGGTATTGCCGAGCGGTTCGCGGAGCGGGTGGGGCTACCGGTGTTGCTCAAGCTGCCTCACAACCCACGGGTGCGCGATTTGGCAGATTCCTTTCAACTGGCGTTGCAGGATGAGGAGTTTGACGCGCTCTTTGGCAGCATCACCCATGCCATCATCAATCGCACCATCCCTACTGCTGACCATGTACAACCGCTGGATTATGACGAGTTCATGGGGGTATTTGGAGCACAGACGAAAACCACCGCCCTTCAGCCGGCGTATGCTGAAGACCTCTTCGGTTCACAAGAGCCGATAGTCTCCTCTGTTCCAATGGGACAGTCTCCTTTGCCCAATCGGGTGTCCAATGGCAAGCTAACCAGTAATGGACTAGCCGCTAGTAATGGGAAGAGCAATGGAGCATCGCCTAGAGTTGAGCCGATAGGTGAAACAGATTTGTCTACTGAACGGATAACTTCCCGGCTGCTGCATGAGCTTGGCTTTTATGTGACAGATGCCAGTCGTGACCCAAAGAAGGGGTTAATCTTTACAATAGATGGCAATGTTACCATTTGCTTTGGGAATGAACAAGACCTAGATAGCAAAATAGCCATTTTGGTTGCCTTGTCCCGCAGCGGCGAACGCTACCACTATGTAGACCTGCGCCGTCCAGCTTCGCCCCTCTACCGATAACCTTTAACCTTAGCCAGGGTGATGGCAAAGTCGCACAATCAAAGAAAATTTGCCCTTCTTGCCCACCCTCTCCCTCTACTCTAAGCCTGCCCCTGCTCCCATTCCGGGGAGAGGATGAGCCGAACTTCCCCTCCCCCGTAGTTGAGGAAGGGGTGCGGCTTCCCCTTTGCCCTAGGCAATCCCATATACCAGGATGCTCCCATCCCTACATATCCACCTCACACGCGCCAGAAAAGCATGCAACTTCTTGGGCAACATTGGTTAAATCCTTGTCTTCATAACGATAGATTTTGGCAAAGTCTATCTGAGGGAAGGATGCCGCGAACCGTTCGTACTCTTCACGGGTAATCTCTTCATAGGGCATTTGGGCATAGTTGGCATCAAACGCCGGGAGAAAGGTAATACCACCTAGCTTGTCTCGGTGCTCCCATACCCACTTCATCACATCCAGCACCTCATCAGGGCGATAGGTAATAGTCACACTGGGGTTGTGTTCTGTCCAGTGGAGCTTGTTTTGTAGCCAGTATTCACACTGTTCTATGGCAGAGCGGTCAGAACGGGTAATGGATCCTTCTGGAGACTTCACTGGGAAGTGAATAACCCATGTGTTGGCATCTTCTGGGGTCTGCCCATTCTCCGGGTCCATAGGTATCCCACAATCTCGCAGCACCTTGAAGATAGGCGAATGGGTGGCAACCCGCACATTACGGATGTAGTAGGGTGCCCAACGTGCATGTAGTCCAGAGGAACAGTTGACCAACTGCGAGGAGTTACCGCTTGGCTTCACACAGGTGATAGCTGCCGAAGCATTTACGCCAAGCATGTGGGCAGTCTCTTGGTTGACCATCTTAGCAACATAGCGCAGTTGCTCTTTGATCTGGGCATCTTGAACTATAGGACTGTCCATCTGCCCCGTAATATCCACGCCTAGCAGTCGTTCTTCCTCGCAATTTTGTTGCCACTGTGGACGCAACCCAGGGAAATAGGTCGCCATCGATTGGATAGACCCGATAATCGTTGCCACTTCTACCTTGTCGCACAAGCTCTCATAGGTATCTTCTGCCCGCGCAATAGCAGAGGAAAGGTTGCAAAACTGCCACGGGCGCAGGTTGATTTCCCCACATGGATTTATCCCGTAGTCAGCAGGGGTTCGCCGTTCTGGACGCATCGTGATACTCGCTTCCCGGTTGAATATCCCTGGCTCACCACGGCCTGACTCTATCATCTCCAAAAAGGTCTTCATAAACTCCATTTGGGTAAAGCCTCCATCGGGCCAAACAGCGGAGTTGTTCGCGTTCCAACGCTGGCTATTATCCCGCTCAAAATCGCCATATTTGCATAGTTGCATTTCCTGGTCGTCGTGGTCAAAGAGCGAGATCATCGCGGTACGCCGCATCCCCCCACTAACTGCCGCATTGCCAACAGCACACATGATGTCATGGGCATCTATGGGACGTAGGAACGTTCCCTGGCGGGAGAGGATACGAGAACGGGCAAATTTGAGCATCAGACGCAGGGGTTCTGGACCCGAGGCTCTCCCCCCTTTGGTGCGTAGGGGCGCACCCGCCGGGCGAAGCTGGCTAAGGTCAAAGCGAATATCGCCCCCCTCAAACCATGTTTCTAGCCCAATGCGGAGGGCATCAGCCCATCCCTCAGCAGAGTCTGGGACGACAAACATGGCCCTCTGGAAACCATTTTGTCGCTTGACGCGGGGGAAATTCTCTACATACTTGCTCTCTACCGAATAGCCTACACCACAGCCGCTCATAGAGATAATCAAGGCTTCTACAAAAGAGTCTATGCTCTCAACAGGCTGATAGGAACAGTTGTAGATGGTGATATTGCTGCGCCGTGCGGCAGCACCCGCCATTGCCAAGAGCCGCATAGAGGGCATCACTTGCATTTCTAGGATAGCACGACGGATGCGCTCGTAGGTGTCGTTGGGCAGCCGTGAGCCAGCCAGTTCATACATAAAGTTGACCGAACGATCAACCGTTTCGATCCACGTTTCCCGCCGACCAAGGTCATAGTTGAAGCGGGAATACTTGTCGAAAAACTGGAATTTCTGCAGGGGTGTGGGGAAGTATTTTTCTGACTCCGCAAAGGATTTACGGATAGACTCTGGTATGGGACGTTCTCCCCGTTTTCTGGCATGCTCGGCACGATAGAGAATATAGTTTTTGGCTGCATCAAATTCGCCTGCGGCTTGCAAGACCATTTCGACAATATCTTGTACCCCTTCTACGGTTGGGGGTTTGCCATTGGCTTTTGCAGACATAATATTAATCACCCGTCGAGCAAGTTCATGCACCGGGGTTTGCGGATGCTTGCCCGTGCCAATAAAGCAACGGGTCAGTGCTCGCTCAATACGGCTAATGTCAAAGGGCACAATGCGTCCATCACGTTTGACAATAATCGTTGGGATTTTCATACCGGCACGCGCAATATCTTGGTATTCTTGCATAGCCATTGGTCGTAAATTCTGTAGCGTCATAGCGACTACTCCTTATAGCTTTATTTAGCTTCATCATAAATGAGAGCAGCGAGAGGGGGAACCTCTTCACCGCTCAGTATTGCTTCTGGATCATAATATTTGGGTAGGGGTCGGGGGGTACTTCGCCTCGTTCCTCTACAGCCGTGTCAACTATATCTAGTAGTATAACCCTTGGTTATTGGGGGAAAATCGCTCGCAGAAACCCATATTTAGTATCATTATGTGGTGTAAACCCCCTATATCTAGTAATGACAATGTAGTCTACCACGTCCTTAGTAGATTTGTCAATGGGGGTATGGTGGGGGTCCAGGGCTACGTCAAAGTCGCACAATCAAAGAAATTTTGCCTTTCTTGTCCACCCTCTCCCCCTGTCCCCCTCTTTCAGGGGTAGGTTAGGGGAGATGAGACAATAACTCACCGGGCAGCCCCCATCCCCTGCCCTTCCCCCGCAAGTGGGAGAAGGGAGACCGTACGGCTCCCCTTGCCCTCTGGGAGCAGGGGCAGGGGGGAGAATAAAAACCACGAATTTGCCCGTTTGACCTACCCCTGAAAGCTGCCCCCTTTCCCATAAAGGGCGAGGGGTAGCCAAATCCCTGCCCGATCCTCTTTCTCCCTAGGGGGAAAGGGATAGGGGGGTTGCTCGAACTTTGACATAGCCCCACCTTTCTTCGCTATACATTGACAGTCCTGTTACCCATAGGCTATACTGCTTTGGTACAAGTTCGTTCGTTGTTAAGAAAGGAAAAGGCTCTATTAACGCCAATACCCCCTACCTGCTTGTCCTCGTTTTTTGCATCCTGCTGCTAGTGGGGTGTGCTACGCAGCCCCCGGTATCAACACCGCATACCCCCACCGCACAGCCAACACGCCATACTGCTGCCCCCACAACGGGTATACATCCTACCACGACTATTACCCAAAGCATCAGCATAACCCCAACACTCACCGCAACAGTGAGCGAGTATCGCCAATCGCAGCGTGAGGGGCAGGCATGGCAGAGCTATGTCCCAACTGATGTCCTACACTTGGAGTCGTCCCCCTACATTGCGACCATAACCATAGCCGATAGAGGGGAGCATGTTGGGTATGCTGGCGAGCATGGCGAGCAGATACCCAACGTTGCACCGCTACGTCCCATCACCATAGCTATACAGACAACAGCCCCCCCTACCACAGCACATACCGCTACCTTTCGCCTGTATGATAGCGACCTGCGACCATCGGGGGTCTATACCGCCGAGCTACGCAATGGCAAGGCACACGTTGCGGTGTTGCCGCGGGGCGTGGTCGGGGAGCAGGCGGCTGTCGTGACGCTCAATGGCAAGCGAGCGGGGGTGCATAACAACCTGTTTGTGCTCAACCCCTACACAGAGATAGCAACAGGGCAGCCTGACCTTGACCTTATTTACCCAACCGTGCTGCGCTTTATGCAGCAGGATGTGGTGAGCTATGAACTCAACGGCGAGACAATCCGTGGCTATCGTTCCCCCGATAACCCGCTCATTTGGCTACGTGATCACGTTTATCAGGGGCGGGGCTTTCGCTACTTTGAAACGGATATGACCAGCGTACTTGAGGCGTTTCGTGAAGCGCAGCAACCTAACGGTAGCTTCCCCGATGTGCTCGACTATCCTGCGCTTGGGGTGCATGCCCATCGGCTAGAGCCAGAGTCTGATCTGGAATACCTTTTTGTGCAGGGAGTGTATGATGCGTGGCAGGCAACCTGTGATGATGATTGGATGCTCCAACATATGGATGCCATGCGCCAGGGAATTGGTTATATCACCAGCGACCCGCAACGTTGGGATGAAGAGTTGCAACTTGTACGCCGTCCCTACACCATAGACACCTGGGATTTTCAGTATGGACCCACGACGACTAGCCCGGATGGTAGCCCCGCGCCACGCCACTGGATAGATGACCAAACAGTGTGGGGTATCTTCCACGGCGATAATACTGGTTTGGCATATGCCCTGCGCCTGCTCCAGCGCATAGAGCAATACCTGGGTAATGATGAGCCATCCCGCACCTTGCATACGCAACGTGATGCGCTGGTAGATCGGCTCAATCTGTTGAGTTGGCGAGGTCCCTTCTTTACCCATTTTGTGCTGCCCGATGGCACATTGCCGCAAGTTGATGGGGTAGACACAAGTAACCAGTTGAGCCTTTCCAATGCCCTAGCCCTCAATCGGGAAATCTTGTCGTTTGAGCAGGGGCGGTTGATTGTCGAGACCTACCACAAGCGGCGCAACTTTGACAAAGCCTTTGCCGAGTGGTATAGCATAGACCCGCCTTTTCCCGTGGGGGCGTTTGGTATGGCAGGCGGCAAGGGGGAGCGACCAGGCGAGTATGTGAATGGGGGTATTATGCCGCTGGTCGGGGGGGAACTTGCGCGGGGGGCGTTCACCTATGGGGCAGAGGAATACGGGTTTGACATCCTGCGCCGCTACGCCGAGCTCATCCGCTTGACGGGCGCATCTTACCTCTGGTACTACCCGGATGGTCGCCCCGGTATCTCTGGCAAGCATACGTTAGCAACCGATGGATGGGGGGCAAGTGCTATGCTTGGGGCGTTGGTTGAGGGGGCAGCGGGGGTGGTAGACAAGAGCACTTGCTATAGGTCACTGTCGCTAGACCCGCGATGGGGAGCGTTGCCAGAGATGCGCGATGCCCGGGTTGTCGTGCGCTACCCTGCATCAGAGGGGTATGTGGCATATACGTGGGAATATACCCCCGAAGCGCAGCAGGTGCGGCTTGACATGACTGGCTCTTGGCAGGATGCCCATATACGCTTATTATTACCATCGGATGGACGCGATACGGAGTCAAGAACGCTCTTGGTGGATGGGGTACCGACTCCCTTTTCCAAGAAGAAGATAGGTGGGGGGCAATATATCATTTTTGATGTAGCAGGCGGCAATGCGGAGGCGGTGTTGTCGTGGGTTAAGTGATTTCCCCCATAGCCTACTTGTTGGGTGTTAATGCTACCGCGCCGATCTCCTCCGCCAACGCCACCGTCTGCACACTCACCTGCACCACGCGCCCTACCAAGCGGGCGATATATTCCTGGTCGTCTTGGCGGTTGGGGTCACTGGTGATGCCGCTGCGCGAGTCGGTTTTGACGCGGTACTGGTCAATCACCCACTCTAATGCCGAGCGGTTGCCGAGGCGATAGGCAAAGCATGCTTCGGGGACACCGGCGAGGGTAAGCGAATCGTTGACGACAACAGATCGCTGGTCATCTGTGAGCCGCATCCGCTCGACGTGCCAATCCCAGGGGATGTTGGGGGTTTCCTGCCATTCTAGCGGGTACTCGGCTACTTGCTCATAGTGCAGGTGCAAATCGCCGAGTTGTTTGCCAAGTGATGCCAGCATATGGAAGGTCTCACTATCACCGAGCATGGGGATGCGGGGGAGTTCCATTCGCAGGTTCTCGGCGTAGCGTTCGCGGTAGGTGGGGTGGTGCAACAGCGCGTAACTGTACCAGAAGATGTCCCACTTGGACACCCCATCCCCGTAGCGCGAGACAAACTGCATCAACGCCCAATCGGTGATATTCTCACGGCGGTTGCTGCCGTCTTCGTCATAGGTGTAGAAGGGGAAACACTGAGACCCTCCCTGGGGCAACAAATCGGGAATAACATTAACTACTAGTGCAAACATATTCCACTCGGTACCAATTTTCAACCAGATAACCACATTCTCTGCTTCGCTGGCAGGTGTGGGGAAAAACGTTTTGTTTAGTCCAGGAGCATCAACTAGCGGTCTACTATAGTACAAATACTTCTTGGTATACGGGCGATACTGGACCATACGGATGACAGACTCATCCATATCTATATAGCGTTCTCGCTGCAACGCTTGCTTTAGAAAATAGCTCCAAGTGACAGTATCATACTTGACGAAATGGTCTATGTCTGCTGGCTTGCCTGCCCGTATCCAGCGAAACACCTCGCCATTATACGCCTCAATAAATGCTGCTACTCGTTTGGTTAATGTACTCTTGTCAAAATCATAGACGATGCTGTCCCGATTGGTTGACACACCAAGAGAATAGGTTTTGTACAGGGTATGCGCTTCTTGGGTGTGCTTAGACTTTGCAGCTTTTGTTCCCATTGGCAAAAAGGTAGCAAATTCTGCTTGCAATCCTTCGGTGAGCCAAGCGTTCTGCTCATTCTGCTGCAATCGTTCCCACGATATTCTGTTAATCTCGCCGTGCTCTGCCAAAAACGCCAGTTTCTGCTCCTTGCGCCAGTCTTCTGGCACACGATAGTAGCAAATCTGCCGCTCAGTATGCGCTGATTTGCGAACAAGCAGCGTGATGCCCACCCCCACTTGGATACCAAACACATTATGAGTTGTCCCAGAGAGTTTCGGGTTCTGGCGCACATTGCCATGCAGATCAAGGTGATAGATACGGGTGAAATCTTGCGCCAAATGATGTCGCATCCCATCAAAGGCTATTTGTCTGATAAAGCTATTATTGCTCACGAAGCAGACAATCCCATCTTGCTCATTGATGCGGTCTGTTGCCCAACGAAAGAATTTAACGTAGGGGTCATACAGTTTGTTTTTGAGCTTGGCTTGGGAGTCTTTTGCGTAGGTCTCGCGCACCCGCTGGTCTACTTGGGTATAATCACGGTTTTTGTTGTTGTCGTTTTCATTCACCTGCCCCGCATTGTAGGGCGGGTTGCCAAGTATGACCATAATGTCTGTGTCTTGCTCCCGCCGCACCCGGCGGGTATTTTCTAAGCTAAACATACTTGTTTGCGCGTTGTCCATATCTAGCGTGTCTATGAAGCAAATGCCATCAAATGGTGCATATGTCCCTGCCCGTTCGTAGTAGGCATGCTCAATATTGAGCGTGGCGATGTAGTAGGGCAGCAACATCACCTCGTTACAGAAGAGTTCATGGGCATACTTGTGGGCAAGCGAGCGGGGGTTCAAGCGGTTGAGGATATTCACGATGAAGTTACCCGTCCCTACGCAGGGGTCTAGGATATTGACCCCCTCGCTAGACAGCGTTTTGCCAAACTCCCGCTCCAACACCGTTTCCACACTGGCACACATAAAGTCTACGATCTCTTGCGGCGTGTAGACAATGCCATGCGTGTCCGCTTGCTTGTGCGAAAACCCCTGGAAAAACCGCTCATACACCATATTGAGAAAGGCTTGCTTTTCGGCAAAGTCAGCGATAGTCCCCGCCGCTTGCTCAATCGCCACGTAGAAGTGGTCCAGACTCTTGAGAAAGATACTGCGACTAAACGAGCGACTGGTGAGGGTGTCTATAACTTGTTCTATCTCAAAGGCAATGACATTCCGGCGAGTGAAGTCGGGGTTGTCAAAGATAGTACGGAAGAGCCGCTCGGTGAGCAGGTGTTGGACGAGCATTTCTTTGATGGCATCCATGCTAATGTTGGGATTGATGACATCCTGGCACAATGTAGTGAAGCCATCAAATGCTGCGACAAAAGACGGGTTTTTGTGGTATTCCTCGGCAATACGCTGGATAAGCCCTGTTGCCAGTTCAGGTATGCGCTCCTGGAATGTGGTGACGGCAGTGTGAAACTCCTCGATTTGCGGCTCGGTATAGCTGAAAAATTGGTTGAGCAGATCGGCGAGGTGCTGGGGTTGGGTGATGTCGGCGACCATAACCCGTTGCCCATTTTGGTAGAGTATCCCCTGGCGAGTGTCTTCAAAGATGGTGTTGGACAAGGGGTAGCCTACGGCGATCTTCTTGGCAATCTCGACTTCTAGGTCGTCTTGGGTATCTTTCGCTTCCCAATAGCCACGGGGGATACGGAACTCATCCCGCAGTACCCCATCTATGCGCTTGCGATTGGGGAGCGTGTACTCCATCACGAGGAACCAACCTACGGTGGAAGCAGTCGCTTCAAGCAGGGTAGCAAAGGCTTGTCGCACTGCCAGTTCGTGGGATACCCCCTGCTGTTCATAGTTAGCTAGGGTGTCGTAGTAGGCGGTAATGGCGCGATGGTTCTTTTGTATGGGCATATCTTTGGGTTGTCCTCTCGTCCCGGTGGTGTGTTGGTTCGTTGGGGGTATTATAGCATAGCCGTCTCGATCTTATCTTTTGTTGTCTCCCCCAAGCGGCACCGCCCCCACCTGCTCCACCAATGCCACCGTCTGCACGCTTACCTGCACCACGCGCCCCACCAAGCGGGCGATATATTCCTGGTCGTCTTGGCGGTTGGGGTCACTGGTGATGCCGCTGCGCGAGTCGGTTTTGACGCGGTACTGGTCAATCACCCACTCTAATGCCGAGCGGTTGCCGAGGCGATAGGCAAAGCATGCTTCGGGGACACCGGCGAGGGTAAGCGAATCGTTGACGACAACAGATCGCTGGTCATCTGTGAGCCGCATCCGCTCGACGTGCCAATCCCAGGGGATGTTGGGGGTTTCCTGCCATTCTAGCGGGTACTCGGCTACTTGCTCATAGTGCAGGTGCAAATCGCCGAGTTGTTTGCCAAGTGATGCCAGCATATGGAAGGTCTCACTATCACCGAGCATGGGGATGCGGGGGAGTTCCATTCGCAGGTTCTCGGCGTAGCGTTCGCGGTAGGTGGGGTGGTGCAACAGCGCGTAACTGTACCAGAAGATGTCCCACTTGGACACCCCATCCCCGTAGCGCGAGACGAACTGCGCCAACGCCCAATCGGTGATATTCTCGCGGCGGTTGCTGCCGTCTTCATCATAGGTGTAGAAGGGGAAACATTGTGTTTTTTCCAATAGGTCAAGACAGGGTAGCATACTGCTTACCAGAGCGTGAAATGGTTTATTGCTCCCTATTCCACTCACACATATGACCACATTTTCTGTTTCGCTGGCAGGTGTGGGGAAAATACGGTGCTGTTGGTATCGCCGTTGATTTAACAAATGATCAAAATAGACGAATTGTTGGCAAAAGGGGCGATACAGCGATTTCCGTATCTTCTGCTGATCAAATTGCAGCGTCTGTTTTTGGATCAGGGCTTTCTTGAGCCTATCTGTCCACTTCAAAAAACTTTGTTTTGTGTTGATAAAAGTATCTATCTGGTCAAGGTCTGGGTTTCTCTGTGTATACCGGAACACTTCGTAATTGTAATTCTCAATAAACTGGTGCATGGTTTCTGCAAGGTGTGCTTGATTGAAAGCATACACCCATTCATCCCTACTCGTCACTACCCCCAATGAGTATAGGTCAAAGAGGGCTTGCTCATTTCTTGCCCCCATTGGCAAAAAGGTAGCAAATTCTGTGTGCAATCCTTCGGTGAGCCAAGCATGCTGCTCATTCTGCTGCAATCGCTCCCACGAAACCCTTTGTATTTCACCGGCTTCTGCCAAAAATGCCAGTTTCTGCTCCTTACGCCAATCTTCTGGCACACGATAATAGCAAAGCTGCCGCTCAGTATGCGCGGCTTTGCGGACAAGCAAGGTAATACCCACCCCCACTTGAATACCAAACACATTATGGGTTGTCCCGGAGAGTTTCGGATTTTGGCGTACATTGCCATGCAGATCAAGGTGATAGATGCGGGTGAAATCTTGCGCCAAATGATGTCGCATCCCATCAAAGGCTATCTGTCTGATGAAGCTATTGTTACTAACAAAACAGACCATCCCATCTTGCTCATTGAGGCGGTCTGTTGCCCACCGAAAGAATTTGACGTAGGGATCATACAGTTTGTTTTTGAGTTTGGCTTGGGAGTCTTTTGCATAGGTCTCGCGTACCCGCTGGTCTACTTGGGTATAATCGCGATTCTTGTTGTTGTCGTTCTCGTTGACCTGCCCCATATTATACGGCGGGTTTCCAAGTATGACCATAATGTCTGCGTCTTGCTCCCGCTGCACCCGGCGGGTGTTTTCTAAGCTAAACATACTCGTTTGCGCGTTGTCCATATCTAGCGTGTCTATGAAGCAAATCCCCTCAAACGGTGCATACTCCCCCGCCCGTTCGTAGTAGGCATGCTCAATATTGAGCGTAGCGATGTAGTAGGGCAGCAGCATCACCTCGTTACAAAAGAGTTCATGGGCATACTTGTGTTGAAGTGAACGGGGGGTTAAGCGGTTGAGGATATTCACGATAAAGTTACCCGTCCCTACGCAGGGGTCTAGGATAT
>CAYPHM010000005.1:0-30383 GCA_964410555.1 uncultured Chloroflexaceae bacterium
CGAGGGGAGCAGGGAGTCGGTTCCCCCCATCCCCTGCCCCTTCCCCCACTGAGGGAAGCAGGGAGTCGGCTCCCCCCATCCCCTGCCCCTTCCCCCACTGAGGGAAGAAGGGGAATCGGGCAGGTGTCCCCCCTCGCCCTGGGATGGGAGAGGGGGCAGGGGGAGAGGGTCGCTGCATCCCCCCCCTCGCCCTGGAATGGGAGAGGGGGCAGGGGGGATGCTTTACGTTTTAGCTGCTTTGCGTTTTGCCCGAACGGGGTACCGGTTGCGCTGCTCGTTGTTCTTGCGCCCGGCGTTCGGCGTTGTACGCTTTTTCCAACAGCCGTAGTCGATCATACAGCACATCCATATGCTGCAATACCTGCCCCATCATCTGCTCCGTGGTTAGCTGCTCATGCTGCCATTTCAGCTTGAGGTCATCGAGGGTATGCATACCCATACGTTCTGCTCCTTTCTTCTTGCACACGATCACGAAAAATCGAGTATCATGGGGATGGGGGTAATAGCCCTACGTAATCAAGGCATCCGCACAGTCTTTAGTCGGGCATGTGCGGGTGCTAGATAATCTATAGATAGACACTATAGCATAGTATTGTGCTATTGTCAAAAGGTGTGCATGCAACGAATAGGAGAGAAACTACGTATGCTGCGTGAGCGGCATGGCATATCACAACGTAACCTTGCAAAACACCTCGGTATTACCAATCCTTTTATTAGTAACATTGAAAATGGTTTCAACACCCCAAATATCACGCTTATCCTCAAGATAGCTGATTATTTTGGGGTGTCGGCAGATGTCCTCGTGTTGGATGAGCTAGAACTTGACGATACGTAGCCATCCCACCCTCTCCCCCCATCCCCTAGCCCCTTCCCCCACCGTGGGGAGAAGGGAGTCGGTTCCCCCCATCCCCTGCCCCTTCCCCCACCGTGGGGAGAAGGGAGACCGTAGAGACATAGCATGCTACGTCTCTACAACGGACATGGGAGCGAGGGGGGCGGGTAATAACCGGGCTATTTTCCAGCAGGGGGCAAGAGTAGGCAAATCTTGCCATGCCATTCTTGCGGTTAAATGGTACAATAGGGGTTAGGATAAATGACCGATGCTATGTCCATATGTTGTGCGTCCGCATCACGCATGATGCTGATTGAGGAATACCTCTATGACTCTCATCTCGATTTGCGAGTATACCGCAGAGACAGATATACCCGGTGCAACCGTCAGTTTTGACCACGGACCTCAATATCCCATCACGCTCAGTAATCCTCTTTCAGAAGAAGAGGATGCTCAACTGACTTGGTACTTTGAATATGCTACGCATGAGATACCCCCCAACCATGAACTTGCAGCTGATATAGCCGAAAGCATTACCCGCTATGGCGAAGCACTCTTCAAACAGGTGTTTGCTACATCTGAAGCCATGATGCGCTACAAAGAGAGCATCCAAGCCGGTGCCAATACGCTCAGCATAGAGATCATCGGCTCTTCCCCCATCCATCGCATGATGTGGGAAGCCCTCAAAGACCCAGATATGCATACCCCCCTTGCCCTGCATGCGCCGATTATCCGCAAAACCCTCACGACCAAATCGTTGCCTATATCGCTTGTCCCATCCCCAACAATCAATATCTTGGTCATCTCTGCCCGCACCGAACACGACTGCCCCCATCACCAAACGATAGCCCGACCATTGCTAGACACCCTCGCCCACTCCCCCTTCCCAGTGCATATTGACCTCCTACGCCCTAGCTCCTATGAAGCCCTCATGCAGCATATGGAAGCAACCCTAGAAGCATGGGGACCGGGCTACTATCACGGTATCCATATGGATACCCCCACCCGAAGCCTAAGTTTTGGCGAGCTACAAGCCCAACCGAACCGCTACCGTACCAAAAACCGCTATGCCCGAAATAAGCTAGAATGGTATGAAGGGTCAAAACCATTCTTCTTCTTGGAGAGTCCTACGGAGCATGAAGTTGATCTTGTTGACGCAGCCGACCTTGCCGACATGACGATGAGCTACCAAGTGCCAATGGTGCTCGTAGCTCCCTGTCATCATATTGGCACATCTGTGATTGGCTGTAGCCTGCGTGAGCAAGGGGTACAACAAGTGATTGAGCTGCGCTATCCCCTGACGATTAGTGGGCAGCAAATCTTCTTGCAAGCCTTGTATGCACAGGTTGTCAATAATCAACCGCTCTCTATAGCAGTAATGCATGCCCGCCAAGTGTTAGCCTCACAGAAAGAACGGTATGGGCTATTTGGGGTGGAGTGCGCGTTGGAAGATTGGCTCCTGCCAACGTTCTACCAACAGTATGAGCGCCGTATTGAGCTACGCGAACCTACCCCCGATGAGGCAATCCTAGAAGAACAACGTGGCATGGTCTGCTACCTCGCCCCCCAACCTCGCTATGGCTTCTTTGGGCGAGATGTAGACATCATCCACGTTGAGCGGCTCCTCCTGATGCGAAATGTTCTACTCATTCGCGGAATGGGCGGCATCGGCAAAACAACCTTTTTGCACTACCTCGGCTCCTGGTGGCAGCGGACGGGCTTTGTAGATCAGGTCTTCTTCTTTGGCTATGATGAACAGGCATGGACGCTAGAGGACATCAAACATACTATAGCCCAACGGCTCTTTAGCAAAGCCAACTACTACAAGCGAGTTTTTCGGGAACTGAACGAAGAAGCCCAACTTGCTATGCTCATCCGCCGCCTGCGAACCCAGCGGCATGTCATCATCCTAGACAACCTGCGCTCTATCACCGGCGAACAGCTTGCCATCCAACACACGCTGCCTATTCGTGAACAAATGATGTTACGTCAGTTTCTCACCGAGCTCGTGCCAGGCAAAACGCTGGTGTTGCTTGGCTCACGCAGCCACGAGGAATGGCTCACCGCATCATCGCCGCTCACCGGGGGACTCAGCATGCTAGATGTCTACGACCTACCGGGGTTAGATGACGAAGCGATGATGTGGTTTGCCGAGCGTATCCTGCGCCAACATGGAATTACCCTCTCCTACCACGACCAACCCCAGTGGGAAGCGTTCCGTTCCATCTTGTCGCTGCTGGCGGGGGTACCGTTGGTGCTTGAATATCTCCTGCCCCGCCTAGTCCATTATCCCCCCACACAACTGCTCGACATGCTCCAGCCGAATACCAATGGTCCGGGGGGAACAGACCCCCTGGCTACCAATGTGCTTACTACCGATGTAATCCTTTACTGTGTTGAATACACCGCCAGTAATTTGTCGCCCGGTTTTCGGGGGGTGCTTTCCTCCCTTGCCCTCTTTACCGGTATGGTCAACCAAGAAACCTTTGAACTCTATGCCCGCTACTTGCAAGAACAACCGGCTCTTAAAGATATACCCATTCAACGCTGGCGGGAGATCATCCAAGATAGCAGTACCAAAAAGCTGTTGACCCCGGTTGACGCGATGCCGGGGATGCTGGCTATTCATCCGCTCTTTTCTTACTTTCTGCGGGATTGCCAACAACAAGAAGGTATCCAACGGGCTATTGAGACGGCATTTTGCCAACTGTACGAACGAGTGGGGGGGGATATTGTCGGGTTGCTCTCGCTTAAAGATGACAAGCTGAAAAAACGGGGACAACTGCTTGCCCAACTTGAGTATGACAATCTCAAAAAAGCCCTCGCCTTGTCGCTCCAAGCCAAGCGGTCTTTCTTTAGCGTCTACAAAGCCCTATTTCTCTACCTGGATGCACGACAAGATTATCATACCGGGTTGTCCCTGAGCCAAACAGTGCTCCAGAAATTGCAAACCTACCCGGAAGAACAGCGTTTGGGGGCAATGGGCATGGCATACGCTGGTGTGCTTGACGACATAGCCATGCGGCTCTTTCTCCTCAGCCAATATGCCGAAGCCCGCGCTACCTATCAACGCGAACTCGAACTCATTGAGAGACTTCAGCATATCGCGGATGCAGAAAAACGGACGCTTATTGCCTCTGCCCATTACCACCTGGGGCAGATAGCCCAATCAAAACGGCAATGGGCGCAGGCAGAAACTTCCTACATGCAAGCCCTCAATTTCTTTATTCAAAACGACAATCGCTATGAACAGGCAAGTACCTACCATCAACTTGGTATGGTCAAGCAGGAGCAGGAATTGTGGGATGAGGCGGAGTCGTGCTACATCCAAGCCTTACGGCTCTTCGTAGAATCCAGAGATCGCTACTCGCAGGCGTGGGCAAATCATCAACTCGGTATGGTCAAGCAAGCGCAGGAGCAGTGGAAGCAAGCAGAGACCTACTATCGCCAAGAATTGCAGATACTCATAGAACTGAATGATCGCTATGAGCAAGCCCGCACCTACCACCGGCTTGGCATGGTCGCGCAAGAACAACACCAGTGGTATCAGGCAGAACTCTACTACCAACAGGCATTAACTATCTTCTTGGAATCGCAAGATCGGCAAAACGAAGCCCGTATCTACCACCAGATGGGGATGTTAGCCCAAGCCCAACGGCGTTGGTCGCAGGCGGAAGACTATTACCGCAAGGCGTTGCGGGTCTTTATTGAACTCCACAACCGCTATGATCAGGCAAATACCTACAGTCAGCTTGGGACACTTGCCCAAGCCCGCCGCCAGTGGTCGCTGGCAAAGGATTACTACCAGCAGGTCTTGCAAATTTTCATTGCCTTTGACGACAAGCATAACCAGGCAAAGACCTATTGCCAGCTTGGAAAGGTGGCGCAAGCCCAACGGCATTGGATGCAGGCGGAGTCGTTCTTTCAGCAGGCGTTGCGGGTCTTTACCGAGATACAGGAGCGATACGAGCAGGCGCAGACCTATGTATTGCTAGGGATGTTGGCACGCGCTCAGCGCGAGTGGCAGGAAGCCCGCGAATATTACCACGATGCGTTGGTGATTTTCTTGGAGCAGGGCGACCCTTTAGAGCAGGCGAGCACCTATCACAAACTCTGTATTGTTACCCAGGCGCAGTGCCACTGGTTTGAGGCGGAGGACTACGCACAAAAAGCCCTGGCTATTTACGCCATGTTGCAATATCCCCAAATGCAAGCCAATATGTATGGGCAACTGGGTATCTTGTCTCGCGCCCAACATCACTGGCAACAGGCGTGTGATTATTACCTCAGTGCGTTAGACATCTACACGAAGCACAACGACACGCATAATGCTGGCATTATTATGGGGGACTTGGCGTGGCTCTGGAAGGAAAGCAACGACCCGGAGATACTGTCACGGGTGGCGGCTATGCTTGAGCTGTCGGAGAGTGAGGTTAAGGAGCAGTTTAACAACCAGTAGTGAGAGTGGGGGGGAGCCACTGTATTATGCCCCTTGCCCCCGCTCCGCTTGTAGAGCCGTAGCATGCTACGTCTCTCCGGTACCCCCGCTCCCCCCTGCTTCTCCCCGCCCCCCGCCCCCGCTCCGCTTGTAGAGCCGTTAGCATGCTACGTCTCTCCGGTACCCCTTCTCCCCGCGTGTGGTATATGCGGGGGTAGGGGACGAGTCGCTATGCTCCCTGCCCACCACCTATGGTATACTGAATCAGTATGGTAAACAGTTTACCTTTTGGAGTATGCATGCCAGACACGACAGAAACCCTACGCCAGCGGCTTGATGCGCTGGCAGATGAGATTGAACCCGGCTCCCACAGTTCCGCAAGCCGACTGCGTGAACTGAGCGCAGCACTAGGCGGCGGTCACACCGCCGACAGGTGGGCATCGGCAGACATCTTCCAACTTATAGACCCTGATACTATCGCTGATCAGGTACGCACCCAGGGCAACAAAGACGACTGGATACGACTGCTTGAACTGCTCCGCAACGCGATTGTCTTTGCCCCCATAGCCGTAACCTGGCTTGGCATCTGGCACGCGCTAGAAAGCTACTCTGCAGCCCTACGCGCCGAACCCGACCTCTCCTCGCTCTCCTTTCTCTTCCTGTGGCAGCTTGGCTTTGGCGGACGATCCCTAACCCTCAGCACCATTGCGCTAATAGATGGGCTATTATTGTTGTTAGTCTTCCTGTTCACGCTGATTGTGCTCTGGCACAACAACCAGAAGGAGATAGAAGCGCATCAGGTGCGCGATGATCTGGCAGGGATGCTGGCAGAAGCATCGTTGGCACTGAGCCATCGCCGTATGCAGCAAATGAGCGGCTCTGCCCAGGTGTTTGAGCGGGTAGCACAGGAGATGCTCACCGAACTGCGCCAGGAGCAGCAGCGGGGACGCGATCTGGCAAGCCAGCGGGAGCAGGGCGCAGCAGACATTACCTCGGTGATGCAGGCGATGCACCAGGGATTGCACGAAATGCAGACGGTAATGCAAACGTTGCAACAGGTGCCACAACAGATGGAAAAGCATTTTGTTGGGTTGGCAACCTCTCTCCAACACCTCTCCAATCAACAGAAAGACCAGCAAAAAGAGTTTGCCCAAGCGATACAGCATGCCGCAGCACAGCTTGCCGAATTGACCGAAGCACAGCAGGCAATGAGCAGCGATATGCAGACGATGGGGGCAAATTTGCAGGCAATGGGGACCAATCTGTCATTGCTTATCCACAACCTGTCTGGTCAGCAGCAAGATTTCGTGGCAACCACAAGCCATGCTGCTTCACAGTTTAAGCAACTCACCGATGCCCAAAAGACAATTGGCATAAACCTACAAAGCATGATGATCAACATGCAGACTATGAGCGTAGACCTTCGCACTACGGTAGACACGCTCCAAGCGGCAGCATCGGAGTCGGCACGGGCAGCATCGGAAATGGGGTCACTCTTGCCGGCGCTAACGCAAATGCAAACCCAACTGCTACGGATGATACGCCAAGACCAACAGCAAAAGGGGACGACAAAAGCAGCTCAACCGTCAGGTGAGGGGACGAGGGGGCGTTGATGCGGCGACGGTTTCGCCAAACTCACGATATGACGTTGCTCAGTGGGTGGCTCTTTGCCGACCTGCTGCTTGGCTTGGCAATCATCTTCCTGGTGACAGCACCGGCGGGGTCGTTTGCGCCGCTGCCCCCCACCGCTACCGCTACGCTTATGCCGACCTACACCCCCAACGCCACCTATACGATCATGCCGACCTACACCCCCAATGCCACCTATACGATCATGCCTACGTATATGCCAAATCCAACCTATACCATCTTGCCAACGTATACCCCCAACGCCACCTACACAGCATTACCAACGTATACCGCATTGCCCACCTATACGCCACCGCCCCCCCCCACGCCGCTGCCAACGTATACCGCATTGCCCACCTATACGCCACAGCCTGCCCCGGAGCATTCGGGGGATGTGGTGTTGACGCAGGATGCGATGGAGTTCACGCTGACGACAAACGCCGATGCGCTGCTTGGCGCAGATGCTGCGGTGCGCGAGCAGGAGCGCGATAGGCTGCGGGGGGAGATACGCCAGCAAATGGGCATGCTGCAAAACCAAAAAGCCGGTATTGTGCTGACCTTTGGCACTGCTCCCAATCCAACTGAGGGCGAAAGCCTCTCGCGGGAGATCAACGCGCTATTGCAAGAGACATTGCCCGATACCTTTGGCGACTCGGTGATGCGTGATTATCACATCATTGAGGGCAATAGCAGTTTGCGCGGAGTTGTGGAGATCGAGGTGTATGTTATTTATGAGAGTCGATAAAAGAAGAATATAAAGAAAGGCATAGATATAGTCGGGGTAGACAGCGAGGGGAGAAGAGAGTCGGGTATGTTGTCAAGGGGTAAGAGCATGAACCGCAGCAGAGACAATCGCCAAACACCGCTCGCCGACATCCGCTCCAAAGTGACGAGCAGCAGTTGTGGCAGGTGCAAGCCCGGTGGCATAGTTTGTAACGTATGCCAGCGAAGCATAGGCTATCCCCCGCTCCTGCGCCAGCAACACCTCTGGTACCAGCGTCATTCCTACCACATCAGCTTGCATCTGCTTGAATGTCTGTATCTCCGCAGCAGTTTCTAGCCGTGGTCCCTCTGTGCAGACATACGTACCACAGGCAAAAGCCCGCTCGGTGGTCGCACGGGCAGCATGAACCAGCGCATGGGCAAGGATAGGGTCAAAGGGAGTAAGGGTAGGTAGAGGAAAGGAAGGGATGGATGGGGGGGGGGGGGGAGATGATGGTTCATCGGCAAAGCTGCGTATGCGGGTCTTGGTAAAGTCGAGCAGCCTATCTGGGACAAGCAGGTCATGCAGTTCAAGCAGTGGATTGATAGCCCCTACCCCATTCCAACCAAGTATTGCCTGCACCCCTAGCTGACTGACAGCCCAGATATTGGCGCGAGCATTGACAAACGGGGGGGTCACATCAAGTTGATCTACCCCGTGTCGTGAGGCAAACGCTAGGGGAAAGGGAGAGTCTACCAGACGAAATAGGGGAAAGGCTTGTCCGTAGGGAGTATCGCATACTATCTGCTCCAATGTGCCAAAGGATGCTGTCAGGTCTAGGTGATAGGCTGCTGTTCCCCCAATGATCAGAATCATGACAAAGTTTCCATGCTCGTTGTGCTGTGATAGGTTGCCATCTCAGCCGGCTGGTAGATACCCCGTTCGGTCACGATAATCGTGACGAGCTCTGGGGGGGTTACATCAAAGGCAGGATAGTAGGCAGCAACCCCTGTGGGGGCAGTACGTTTACCACCACAATGGAGAACTTCATCTGGGTTGCGCTCCTCAATGGGAATGTCCGCACCAGTGGGGGTGGCAGGGTCGGGACCGTCGTAGCCCAAGACGGTGAAGGGGACACCATGCCGATAGGCAAGCACCGCATACTGGTAGGTGCCTATCTTGTTGGCAATACTGCCATCTAACGCGATACGATCTGCGGCGGTGATGTAGTTGGTAAACATTCCTCGGCTCAAACAGAACCCTGCCATATTGTCAGTGAGCAATGTCACCTGTATGCCAATTGCATGGGCTTGGTGTGCAGTGAGTCGTGCGCCCTGAAGGTAGGGGCGTGTCTCGTTGGGGTAGAGGTGCAGCTGTTTATGCAGTTCATGGTTGGCAACATACAGCATCCAGTTGAGCGCAGCACCGGCAAAACAATGGGTCAAAATCGTTGCTGATTGGGGAAGTATCGTGGCAGCATTGCGCCCGCATGCTTCGGCTACGGCATCTCCCTGCGCTACTTGAGCATCTACAAAGTTGGCTATAATAACCTCGGCAGGCTGCCCATGGAGCAATGCGGTATCTGCTTGTTGCAAGGTGGCATCAAGTATGTGGTGCAGATCATCGGCGGTAGGGCGGGTGGTGCGAAGGGTCTCTGCTGCTTGGATGAGGGCTTCTCGCTGCTGGTTGGTAGGCATAGTTTGGTGTTGGCGAGCAGTAAGTGCCATACCATAGCCGGCGGCGTAGGCAAGCGGGGGACCCCCTTGTATGGTCATATTGGTAATCGCATTGGCGACCTCTGCCATGCTTTGACAAACAACAAAGATAGTTTCGTGGGGGTAGCGGCGGCGGTCAAGGATAGCCACAGTACCAGCGTCTCTGTCATAGCGTAGAGTGTCACCGCGGCGGGTGAGGAGCGGAAGGGTCATAGCTTCTCCAAATTAGGTGTTAGGTGGTCGGCAATCGGGGATATTATACCAAAAAAGCTACCCCGTATGTTCGGAGTAGCTTTCTATTGGCTAACGCGGTGGATGTGTGCTGTGAAAAAGACTGGCTTTTTATTTTTCATGCTGTGCAGCGTGGCGAATGCGATATTCCATTACGGCGAGTACTTCGTCGGGATGGGCTGAGACGCTACTAGCTGCCTGATTCAGCGAAAGATGGTTGGTGCTTGCTGTCTCAATATCAAAGTGACGAAAAACATTTCCTGCTTCGCGTACTTGTCCGTTAAAGTCGTTAATGGTGTTCTGCCCATAATCGTAATTATTCGTTTTCATAGTGTACCCCCTTATAGTTTACTTGATGTATCAAATATCGATAGTTACTCACCCCGGAATAGTTGTCACCGTTATTTTCACCCGTACGCAACATCAACATTAAACGGTTTTGGCGTGTCGTGCTGCGTGGCGGATGCGATATTCTATAGCTGCCAACATTTCATCAGGTGTACTTGATACGGCGTGTGCTGCTTCTCGCATAGACAGGTGGCTTTTGCTCGTACCGACCAGTTCATTTGCACAGAGGATGTGAGTTGCTTCTGGGATGTTCTGAATAATCTGGTCAACGGTGTTCATCTGGTAGTTTGGATGCATCATTTTGGTTTTCTCCTTATTGTATGTGTTGCTAGGGGTGTCCCCTTGCTTATTAAGTATATTTCTTCTTTCGTTGCTGACTGTTCTACATCAGCACTGACTGTATGATAGCACGTCATTTGGACAATTTCAACAAAAAAACCCACGTTGTATTTGTATACTTTGTACAAACATTGGCAATTTTGGGGCAAAGCTGTGCAGGTGCAGGCAGCCGAGCCGTGTATTGCCCCCATTTCTCCCCTCTCAAGGGTAGGTCAGGTTGTAGAGACGTTGCATGCAACTCATCCCCATTGTCGACAACAGAGTAATTATGCCGCTTATCGGCACAATAGACCGTGTACGGGCACAGCAGGTAATGGAACCATTCCTTGAAGGGGGGGGCATACCATGCAGAAACGGCTATCTTTGATATTACCGGGGGGCAAGTGATAGATACCCAGGTTGCCAATGCGCTCATCCAAGCGGCACAAACAAGCGGTACAATTCCTTGGTGCTCAGGGCATTATTACCGGCATTGGGCTAACTATGGCACAAACCCTTGTTCATCTTGGCGCAGATTTAAGCAGCATTATTACCCGTGGCAGGTTGCCGGCAGGTATTGTCTATGCGCTAGGCTAGTCCTACGACCAGATCTAAGAACATGGTGCTCCTATGCATTTGACAACTCCCTCAAGCTATGCTATCATTCAATCTTGTTGCGCGGGAGAAGTTTACTTGCAATACTGTACCCAACGTTTAACGTTAAGCAACCATTGTTGTATTTAAGGACCCAATCTAAGGCACACCACGTTTGATGTGACCAGAGCACGGGTCGGTTGTTCTTTTTTTGTCTGTTTTCGCTAGGTTGTCTATACATAATGATGATGGTGGAAGGGGCATAACTGATGCCAACTATCAACCAACTGGTTCGAAAACCGCGTAAGGCGGTATCAAAGAAAACAAAAGCCCCAGCCCTGCGGTTTACCTACAACTCGCTGAAAGGCAAATTGAAGCGGGGGCAGGGTTCGCCGCAGAAGCGGGGGGTCTGTACCAAAGTCAGTACTGTGACTCCAAAGAAGCCAAATTCGGCGTTGCGAAAGATAGCCCGTGTGCGTCTTTCTAATGGTATGGAAGTGACAGCATACATCCCTGGTGAGGGACACAACTTGCAAGAGCACTCTGTCGTGTTGATACGTGGGGGCAGGGTGAAGGATTTACCCGGTGTGCGCTACCACATTGTGCGTGGCACACTAGATACCCAAGGGGTATCCAATCGGAAACAGGGTCGTTCTAAGTATGGCACAAAGAAAGTCGCTCCAGCAGCCAAAAAACGGTAGAGGGAAAAAGTAGAGCATGCCACGTAGAGGAAAAACGATTAAGCGCGTGACAACACCAGACCCGCGCTACAACAGTGTTTTGGTTCAGCAGTTCATCAATAAAGTGATGAGCCGAGGGAAAAAAAGCCTCGCAGAGCGGATCGTGTATCAAGCGATTGAATTGGCTGCTGAACGCTTAAAACGAGAACCAATGGAAATTTTTGATCAGGCTATTCGCAATGTCAGCCCCTCTATTGAGGTGAAGCCTCGGCGGGTAGGCGGTGCGACCTATCAGGTGCCTGTGGAAGTGAAAAGTGATCGGCGGTTATCGTTGGCAATACGCTGGATACTGAAATCAGCTCGTGGGCGCAGCGGCAAACCGATGTACGAACGCCTTGCGACTGAGTTAATGGATGCATACAATAATACAGGTGCTACCATCAAACGCAAAGAAGATGTACATAAGATGGCGGAGTCTAATCGGGCTTTCGCGCATTATGGACGTTTGTAATTGAGAAGAGGGTAAGGGTAAGGTTATGCCACGCCAGATACCAATTGAGCGTATTCGGAATATTGGGATTATTGCTCATATTGATGCCGGGAAGACGACAACCACAGAACGTATTTTGTTCTATACTGGACGCACCTACAAGCTAGGTGAAGTGCATGAAGGTACGGCAGTGATGGATTGGATGCCACAAGAGCAAGAACGGGGCATTACCATTACCTCTGCCGCAACAACAGCTACATGGAACGATTACCAAATAAACATTATTGATACCCCCGGACACGTAGACTTTACTGTTGAGGTAGAGCGTTCGTTGCGGGTGTTGGATGGTGGAGTGGTCGTATTTGACGCGGTGGCTGGTGTGGAGCCACAGTCTGAGACCGTTTGGCGACAGGCGGACAAGTATCTTGTCCCACGTATCTGTTTTGTCAACAAGATGGATCGCGTGGGAGCAGGGTTTGAGCGCACGGTGCAGATGATCCGAGAGCGGTTGGGGGCAAAGCCCGTCCCTATTCAACTGCCCATTGGCGAAGAGGATCAATTTCAAGGGGTCGTAGACCTGATAGAAGGCAATGCTGCGGTCTTTCTTGATGACTTGGGACGGGAACGACAGATTATAGATGTTCCAGAGTCTATGCAAGCCCAGTATGAGCAAGCTCGCAATGAGATGGTCGAAGCGGTTGTCGAGACTGACGATGAGTTGATGCTCATGTACCTTGAAGGTATGGAGTTGAGTACAGAAGACCTCAAGCGGGGGTTGCGAAAGGCAACGATTGAAGGCAAGCTCGTACCAGTGCTTTGTGGTTCTGCCCTCAAAAACAAAGGGGTACAGAAAATGCTCGATGCCGTGGTAGACTTTTTGCCCTCACCATCAGATCGTCCGCCACTACGGGGTACGCATCCTGGCGATAATGTGGATGATGAGGATGTAGAGTTTATCTACCGTACTTCAGATTCCAATGAACCCTTTACTGCTCTCGTCTTTAAAGTGGTAGCAGACCCCTATGTAGGCAAACTTGCCTATTTTCGCGTGTACTCTGGCAAGATAGAAACGGGGAGCTATGTCCTCAACTCGGTACAAAACCAGAAGGAACGGGTAGGGCGGTTGTTGCAGATGCACGCCAATCACCGTGAGGACATCAAAGAAGCCTATGCAGGCGACATTGCCGCAATGGTGGGTCCCAAACAGAGTACCACAGGTGATACCCTGTGCGATCCTGACAAGCCGATTGTGCTAGAGCGTATTCGCTTTCCTGAGCCGGTTATTGAACTGGCTATTGAGCCAAAGACAAAAGCTGATCAGGATAAACTGAGTATGGCTCTGGTGCGCTTGAGTGATGAAGACCCCACCTTTCGGGTCTATACCGACAACGAAACGGGCCAGACGATTATCAAAGGTATGGGCGAGTTGCACCTTGAAGTGCTGGTAGACCGTATGCGCCGCGAGTATAAAGTGGAAGCCAACCAGGGCAAGCCACAGGTCTCCTACCGTGAGACTATTTCGCAGCCCGTAGACGTTGAAGGGAAGTTTGTTCGACAGTCTGGGGGTAAAGGGCAGTATGGGCATGTTAAGCTCAAGCTAGAACCGCAAGCGCAAGGAGTGGGGTTTGAGTTTATCAACAGTATTGTTGGTGGAGCTATTCCTAGAGAGTATATCCCCGCTGTGCAGCACGGTATAGAGGAGGCGATGCAAACCGGCGTTATCGCTGGCTACCCTGTGGTAGATATGAAGGCAGTCCTCTACGATGGCTCTTTTCACGAAGTAGACTCATCGGAAATGGCGTTTAAGATCGCTGGCTCTATGGCGCTCAAAGAGGGGGTCCGCAAAGGTCGCCCTATCCTGCTTGAGCCAATTATGAAAGTTGAAGTCGTGACCCCAGAGGATTTTCTGGGAACAGTACTTGGGGACCTCAATTCCCGTCGTGGGCGAGTTGAAGGGATGCAGGTACGAGCAAATACGCAAATTGTGCATGCTTACGTACCTTTGTCCTCTATGTTTGGGTATACCACAGACTTGCGTTCGGCTACCCAAGGGCGAGCAACCTCTTCGATGGAATTTGATCATTACGAGGCTTTGCCAGACCACTTGGCGCAGGAAATTATAGCACGACGACAAGGATAGAGAACGAGGAAACGGTGCAGGAATCTGTGGGACGGCAGCCTATGGGACATTCCCAGACTGCTGGCTCTAGGTGGGCAATGCCTGAAAGACCCTTTCTCTCCCCCCCATCGTGGGAAGACTACGAATTGCTGGACAGTGGAGAAGGAAGGAAACTGGAACGGTTTGGGGTGTATCGGATTGTTCGTCCAGAAAGCCAGGCTATCTGGTCGCCAACCCTCCCAATGACTATGTGGGAGCAGGCGGATGCTATCTTTGAGCGTGGTCAGGCGGACAACGATAATCAAGGCACATGGACCCAACGTCAGGCTCTCCCTGACCAATGGCTTTTGCACTTTGATAATCTGGCGTTTTGGGCTCGGTTGACACCGTTTCGCCATACGGGAGTATTCCCGGAACACGCCGCGCATTGGGTTTGGATACGAGAACACCTCAAGGCATGGGGGGGAGCTAGGAACAGCCAACCCAAGGTGTTAGTCTTGTTTGGATATACGGGTATTGCCACCCTGGTCGCGGCAGAAGCGGGCGCACACGTTTGTCATGTAGATGCTTCCCGCCCGGCGATACGTTGGGCACAGGAAAATCAAGCTGCATCACAGTTGACTACCTGCCCAATACGCTGGATTGTAGACGATGTACGCAAGTTTATTGGGCGAGAAGTACGCCGGGGATCGCGCTACGATATGATTATTATGGAGCCACCAATCTTTGGGCGAGGGCCCAAAGGGGAGGTTTGGCGATTACAGGAAGGGTTGCCATCGCTCGTACATACATGTACCGAACTCTTGAGTAACCAAGCAGTGGGCATGTTGGTCAGTGCTTATGCAACAACCCTTTCTGCACTCACGTTGTTTAACGTTGTGGTGGATGCGGTAAAGACATGTTCGGGCAAAGTTGATGCAGGGGAGTTGGTATTGCGCGATAGTGCTGCCGCTCGTCCGCTCTCTACTGCCCTCTATGCACGCTGGTCAAGGGGTTTTGAGCAATGAGAAGTGAGAGAACATCGTCTCCATTCTCTGGGAACAGGGAGTATTCTATGGCGAAGCAGAAGGTGCGTATTCGCCTTAAAGCATATGATCACAAGATTCTTGATCAATCTGCCCAACAGATTGTTGAAGCGGCAGAACGCACGGGCGCACTCGTAGCAGGTCCTGTGCCGTTGCCGACAAGGATCGAACGCTTTAGCGTTATACGTTCTGGGTTCATAGACAAAGATTCACAAGAACAGTTTGAAGTGCGAACACATAAGCGGCTCATTGATGTGATTGATCCGAGTCAGCAGACGATCAATGCGCTAATGAAGCTCAACCTGCCGGCAGGGGTGGATATTGAAATCAAGCTGTAGCTGGAAGGTTCCATCAGCAGGATGTCCGTTGGGGGAGATGGAAGCAGGAGCTACCACCAGATAGCAATTTGGGTAAAAGGTGTGCGATGATAAAGGGTTTACTTGGTCGTAAAATAGGAATGACCCAGGTGTTTAGCCCCGTAGGGGAGGTTATCCCGGTCACAGTGCTACAAGTTGGGCCGTGTCTTGTGACACAGGTTCGTACATTGGATCGAGATGGCTACGAAGCAGTGCAACTTGGGTATGAAGAAGTAGCAGAACGCAAGCTGACTCTGCCAGAAAAGGGGCATATTGCTCCTGCTTATACCGTGCTTCAAGAGCGCGAAGTGGGAGAGTCCCTCGATGGGTATCTGGGACAAACGGGTAAACGTGTCCGTCATCTCCAGGAGTTTCCTGCCGATACCCTGGCAGAACATCATGTTGGTGATGTGATAGATGTCCAGATGTTCCAGGTTGGTCAACGGGTTGATGTGGTTGGCACATCTAAAGGTCGCGGGTTTGCCGGTGTGGTCAAACGCCATGGGTTTCGTGGGGGGCCGCGGACACATGGGCAGAGTGATCGCTTGCGAGCACCCGGCTCCATTGGGGGCGGTACGGCACCAGGCCGTGTCTGGAAGGGCCAGCGCATGGCGGGACGTATGGGCAACCGACGGGTGACAGTGCAGAATCTTGAGGTTGTGGAAATCATACCAGAAAAGCATTTGCTGCTCATCCGGGGAAGCGTTCCCGGTCCGCGCAATGTTTTGGTTCAGGTAAAGCATGCGGTCAAGGTCAGTTGAGTGCCGGCTGTAGCATGAGGGGTAGGATATGCAAGCAGAATTGTACAACCAAAGTGGTACCCGTATCGGGACTATAGATGTTCGGGATGATGTCTTTGGTATTGAGCCAAATCATACGGTGATGCATCAAGCCTTAGTACGCCAGCTCGCCAATGCTCGCCAAGGGACACATAATACCCGTGGGCGAAGTGTTGTGCGGGGGAGTACCCGCAAGCTCTATCGCCAAAAGGGAACGGGTCGTGCTCGGCAAGGCTCAAACCGCGCACCGCATCGTCGGGGAGGTGGCGTTGCCCACGGTCCGCACCCACGATCTTATGAGAAGAAGATGCCTCGCAAAATGCGTCGTTTGGCAGTGCGTTCGGCTCTCTCGGCTCAATATGCAGCGATACGCTTTGTAGATAATTTGGATATGGAAGAGCCGCGTACCAAAGCGATGATTGATATGCTCAATGACCAGAGCTTTGCAGGGAAAACGCTGATTGTGCTTGGGGAAAAGCATGCGAATGTGCAGCTTTCTGCTCAGAATCTCCCCTATGTGGAGACGTTGCTGGCGCACTATTTGAATGTGAGAGATTTGTTGCGTTTTGACCATATTCTTTTCACAGCCCCTGCGGTCACAGTTGCGGAGAGTTATTTGGCAACAGACCGCGCTCAGGCCCAGCATGGCGGGGAAGAAGGCAGCAATGCGGCGAGCATAGAGGATGTGGGGGAGGGGAGCAGTAGCTATGCATGATTATCAGGTTATCGTTCGTCCGCTCATCACAGAGAAAAATACGCTGTTGATGGAAGAAAATAAGTATAGTTTTGAGGTGGCTCGTGTGGCGAGCAAACCGCAGATTAAGCGGGCGATTGAACGTATCTTTGATGTGACGGTGATTAAGGTTCATACGATCAACGTGCGGGGCAAGCTCAAACGGCGCGGACGCGATTTTGGCTATACCGCAGATTGGAAGAAAGCCATTGTTACCCTTGCAGCAGGGGATCACCTCGATTTGTTTGAGACGTAAACAACCAGGCGTAAGTACAAGCGGAAGAGAGATAGGCTATGGGTATCCGAAAATATAAACCAACATCCGCTGGTCGTCGCAATATGTCGGTTTCGACCTTTGAGGAAATTACCAGAAAGGGGCCTGAACCGGGTCTTGTTGAGCCACTCCGCAAGAAGGCGGGGCGCAACAACCAGGGGAAAGTGACGACCCGACATCGTGGTGGCGGGCACAAACGACTCTATCGGGTGATAGACTTCAAGCGCAAGAAGCATGCTATTCCGGCAAAGGTTGCGGCGATTGAATATGATCCTAATCGGACGTGCCGCATTGCCTTGTTGCACTATGTAGATGGTGAAAAACGCTATATCTTGGCTCCTGTTGGGCTAAAGGTTGGCGACAAGGTGATGAGTGGTCCAGAGGCGGAGATACGCCCAGGAAATGCGTTGCCGTTGGCTTCTATCCCTCTTGGGACGCAGATCCACAATATCGAGCTCGAAGAGGGGCGTGGCGGAGTGATGGTGCGAAGTGCTGGGGGGTCTGCCCAGCTTATGGCAAAAGAGGGTGACTATGCGGTGGTTCGTCTGCCGTCTGGCGAAACGCGCCGGGTGCATGTGCGCTGTATGGCGACAGTTGGGCAGGTGGGTAATGTGGATCACCAAAACGTACGTATTGGCAAAGCCGGGCGTAATCGGTGGAAGGGCAAGCGGCCTACTGTGCGAGGGTCGGTGATGAACCCGCGAGACCATCCCCATGGGGGTGGCGAGGGGCGAGCACCCCGTGGTATGCCACCGAAGACGAAGTGGGGCAAGCCGGCACTTGGGAAGAAAACACGCCATAACCGACGCACCGATCGTTTTATTGTGCGTCGCAGAAAATAGCGTTGTGGGAAAGGGTGTGATGTATGTCTCGTTCTTCAAAAAAGGGTCCCTTTGTAGACTTCAGGTTGCTTAGTCGTATTGAAGATATGAACCGTACCAGTGAAAAGCGGGTGTTGCGTACCTGGTCGCGTGCTTCAACGATCTTTCCACAGATGGTTGGGCATACGATAGCGGTTCATGATGGTCGCCGCCATGTGCCGGTGTATATCTCGGAAAATATGGTGGGACATAAACTTGGTGAGTTTGCCCCAACGCGCACCTTTCGTGGGCATGGTGGGAAGAAAGCCGATAAACGAGGGAAGATGAAATAGAGGCTATGGAAGCAAGAGCAATTACCAAATATGTGCGTATCTCACCATACAAAGTTCGGCGCGTGATTGACCTCGTGCGGGGCAAACCGGTTGATGAGGCTCTGGCAACCCTGAAGTACATGCCGCACAAAGCCGCACGCGAGGTCGCCCGGACTATCAAGTCTGCTGCGGCAAATGCCGTAGATGCGTTTGATATGGCTGAGGAGGACTTGCTGGTGAAGACGATTTATGCCAATGAGGGGCCCCGGTTTAAGCGGCATTTGCCGCGAGCACGTGGGCGGGTGGATATGATGCGAAAGCCGACCACCCATATAACCGTTATTGTGGATGATGGGGAAGAGTTTTAACCAGGGGGCTTGCCAGCTTACCGTGGTATTCTGGAGACAAGAAACAGTATGGGCAGAAAAGTACACCCGATAGGATTTCGTTTAGGGTATATCAAAGACTGGCAGAGCAAGTGGTTCTCTGAGCATAACTATGTAGAACAGTTGCATGAGGATATTGCGCTCCGCAAGGCGATTGCGAAGGAGCTCCAGAATGCCGGGGTTTCTCGCATTGATATAGAGCGGTCAGCCAATAAAGTGGAAGTTACCGTCTATACCGCCAAACCCGGTATTGTTATTGGCAAGCGGGGGGCGAATGTGGACTTGCTCAAGAATTTGCTTGAGGAACGCACACGAGGCAAAAAGGTCAAGCTCAATATTCAAGAGGTGCATCAACCGGAAACCGATGCCCAACTGGTCGCGGAAAGTATCGCGGAGCAGATCAATAAGCGGGTCTCGTATAAGCGGGCGATGAAGCAGGCGGTGCAGCGTGCTATGCGCTTGGGAGCACAGGGAGTCCGTATTCGTTGCTCAGGTCGTCTTGGTGGGGCAGAGATGGCGCGTATCGCAAATGAGAGTGATGGTCGTGTGCCACGGCATACGCTGCGGGCAGATATAGATTATGCCCAGGTGCATGCTCATACCACCTATGGACGTATTGGGGTGAAGGTCTGGATTTATAAGGGAGAGGTCTTTCCCAACCAGTCTTGATGTAGGTGGTCGCTTAGGGGTTTGCTGGTTCAAGGAAAGTACGCGAGGAGAAATTGGCTATGTTGATGCCAAAGCGAGTGAAGTATCGCAAGCAGCAAAAGGGCCGAAACCGCGGGTTGTCCCATCGGGGCAATACCGTTGCGTTTGGGGACTATGGGCTGATGGCGATGGAAAATGTGTGGATTACGAGCCGCCAGATAGAAGCGACCCGACGAACCATTACCGGCTTTGTTAAGCGTGGGGGGAAGGTGTGGATACGGATTTTTCCTGATAAGCCTGTCACGCAAAAGCCTGCGGAAACCCGTATGGGTGGCGGCAAGGGGTCGGTAGATCGGTGGGTCGCGGTGGTCAAAGCCGGGCGGGTGATGTTTGAGCTTGGTGGGGTGCGGGAGGAGTTGGCTATGGAAGCCCTACGCCGCGCTGCCCAAAAGTTGCCTATTAAGTGCAAGATTGTTGGGCGCGAAGATATGGAGGTTGCGGGTGAAAGTCAATGAACTGCGAAATCTTGATGATGCGAAGTTGGAATCGGTTATGGAAGAACGGTATAAAGAGTTGTTCAATCTGCGGTTCCAGAAGGTTGCTGGACAGATGACCAATACCGCCCGCCCTCGGCAGGCTCGCCGTGAGATAGCTCGTATCAAGACCATCTTGCGGGAACGGGAATTGGAGCAAGAAGGGTAAGCCGTACTTAGCAAGATCGGACACGGGGCTGGTCTCGGTGTTCGGGGGGTTAAGATGCGGGATTGCGCGGAATTGAGGAGGTAGGTTATGGCGGCAGAGAATCGTCAGGAAAAAGTTGGTCGGGTGGTTAGTGATAAAATGGATAAGACTATTGTGGTGTTGGTAGATTACCTCAAACCCCACCCGCTCTATCGCAAAATTATTCGCAAAAGCCATAAGTTTCATGCACATGATGAAGAGAATCGCTGTCGTGTGGGCGATGTGGTTCGGATAGAAGAGAGCCGCCCGTTCAGCAAGACGAAACGCTGGCGACTGGTTGAGGTGCTTCAGCGTGTCGAGGAGAATTAGGTATGATTCAGCAGCAGACTCGCTTGAAAGTTGCAGATAATACTGGTGCCAAAGAGGTGATGTGTATTCGGGTGCTTGGTGGCTCACGCAAACGGTATGGGCGTGTTGGCGATATGATTGTCGCTACGGTGAAGGTTGCCAGCCCCGGCAGTGCGGTACGCAAGGGGGAAGTGGTGCGGGCTGTGATTGTGCGAACGGCGAAGGAGTATGGTCGTAAAGATGGTTCGCATATTCGCTTTGATGACAATGCAGCCGTTATTGTGAATCGAGAGAACAACCCGCGTGGCACCCGTATATTTGGTCCAGTGGCACGGGAATTGCGCGAGCGGCAGTTTATGAAGATTGTGTCGCTTGCCCCGGAGGTGTTGTGATGCATGTACGTAGTGGTGATGAGGTGTTGGTGATTGCTGGGAAGAATAAGGGGCAGCGGGGGAAGGTGAAAACGGCTCTCCCGCGCAAGGAACGGGTGGTGGTGGAGGGGGTCAATATTGTGACTCGCCATATGAAAGCCCGTAGCCAGCGACAACCAGGTGGGCGCATTGAGATGGAGGCTCCGCTCCATGTTTCTAATGTGATGCTGATTTGCCCCAATTGTGGGCGAGCTTCGCGGACTGGTAAGCGATTTCTGGATGAGATTGACCATAAGGGTCGCTCTAGGAAGGTGCGCTTTTGCAAGGCGTGCGATGGGGTGATACCTGAGCGTCAAGAGAGCTGATAGGGCAGGGGGTTTTGTTCTCTGCTCTAGGTAAGGGGTGGAACTTTGGCTGCACGACTCAAAGAGAAGTATCGTGAGGAAATTGGCCCTGCGTTGATGCAGGAGTTGGGGTATACGACGATTATGCAGGTACCGCGGTTGGTGAAGGTCGTTGTGAATATTGGTATGGGTGAGGCGGTACAGAATGCTAAGTCGCTTGATGCGGCGGTGGCTGATCTGACGGCTATTACGGGGCAAAAGCCTCTTGTAACCCAAGCTAAGAAGTCTATTGCGAACTTCAAGCTCCGCCAGGGGATGTCGGTGGGGGTGAAGGTGACTCTCCGCGGTAATCGCATGTATGAATTTTTGGATAGGTTGATTAATCTGGCGTTGCCTCGCATCCGCGATTTTCGTGGGATTAGCCGTAGGGCTTTTGATGGACGCGGTAATTATAGCATTGGGCTGCGCGAGCAGATTGTCTTTCCAGAAATTGAGTATGATAAAGTTGATAAGTTACGGGGATTGGAAGTTTCTATCGTGACCACGGCAGCAGACGATTCGCAGGGGTATGCTCTCCTCAAGCACTTTGGTATGCCGTTTCGGGATTAGGTGGCTTCTGTCCACAATAAGTTTCCTGGTACAGGGGGATACTCTTGGCAAAAAAAGCACTCATAGTTAAAGCACAGCGAAGACAACGGTTTCCAGTTCGTGAGTATAATCGTTGTAAGGTATGCGGACGTCCGCGTGCGTATATGCGTAAGTTCGGGATGTGTCGCATCTGCTTCCGAGAACATGCCCTCAAGGGGATGATTCCGGGAGTTGTTAAGTCCAGTTGGTAGATAACCTGATTTTTCCGGGTACTATCGGAAAGCGAAGGAGGAACACCGTGAGTGTGAGTGATCCGATTGGCGATATGTTGACACGTATTCGTAATGCGTGTATGGCACGCCGTGGGACTGTGGCTGTCCCCTCGTCAAAAATAAAGGTAGCTATTGCAGATATTCTGCAGCGCGAAGGTTTCATCAAAGATTACACTGTCGAGCAGGGGTCTCCTGCAAATACGATTGTTATTACCCTGAAGTATACGGCTGACCGGCAGTCGGTCATCACTGGGCTAAAACGGGTAAGCAAGCCTGGCTTGCGTATCTATACGAGACGTTCTGAGATTCCGCGTGTCCGTGGGGGGATGGGGCTAAGTATCCTTTCTACCCCCAAGGGAGTGTTGGCTGGACATGAGGCGTGGAAAGAACGGGTTGGCGGTGAGGTGCTGTGCTACGTGTGGTAGGCTGCAGCTCTGGGAGCCAACCGCTTGGCGGGTATTTGGACGGTGAGTGGTGATGATTGGTATCTGGTCGTGAGCTAGATGTGAGGGGTGGACAAGATGTCACGTATTGGTAGGCAACCTATTACTGTACCAAAAAATGTACAGCTAACCATTGATGACAATAATTTTGTGGTCGTTTCGGGACCAAAAGGGCAACTCTCCCGGCAATTGCCGGTAGATATGCGGGTTATTCAAGCAGCAGGGGAGGTGCGGGTTGAGCGACCTTCCGATGAAAAGAAGCATCGTTCCCTGCATGGGTTGACTCGTACCCTAGTGTATAATATGGTTGTGGGGGTTTCTGACGGGTGGAAACGGGCTTTGCAAATTAATGGCGTGGGGTATCGTGCTGCGTTGGAAGGCAAGACGCTGGTGTTGCAGCTCGGGTTTTCGCACCCGGTGCGTATGGAGCCACCAGAGCATGTTAGCTTTACGCTTGGGGAGCGCAAAAGTGCTAGTGACCCACAACCCGTTTTTGTTGAGGGAATAGATAAGGAAGTGGTGGGGCAGCAGGCGGCAAAAATTCGTTCTCTACGCCCACCAGAACCCTACAAAGGTAAGGGTGTAAAATACGCAGAAGAGACCATTCGCCGCAAGGCTGGTAAAGCCGGTAAGAAGTAGGTGAGGCAAGTATGGCGAAGCGAACATCGCGGGAATTACGTATCCGACGACATCGCAGTTTACGGAAAAAGATTTCTGGAAGTGGAGCGCGTCCACGGCTGTGTGTCTTTCGGAGCAATGGACATATCTATGCACAGGTCATAGATGATACTTGTGGGCATACGCTCATTGCTGCTTCTACCACAGAGAAGACGATGCGAAGCCAAGTTGCTGATGCTGGCAAGATTGGGCAAGCGCAGGCTGTGGGGAAGTTGGTGGCGGAGCGGGCATTGCAAGCGGGTATCACCAAGATTGTGTTTGATCGGGGTGGGTATAACTATCATGGTCGTGTCAAAGCCTTGGCTGAGGCAGCACGCGAGGCTGGATTGTCCTTTTAATTTAATGGTAAGGCAGTCTCGTAGGATATGTGATGCTGCTTGAGCTCGGCTTGGTTGAGCGGCTGGTATGGAGGTTGTGTGGCACGAGTACGTATCAATCCAGAAGAACTTGAACTTGAAGAACGGGTTGTCCAGATCAATCGTGTGGCTAAAGTGGTCAAGGGTGGTCGTCGGTTTAGCTTTAGCACCGTGGTCGTGGTGGGGGATGGCAAGGGGCATGTCGGTATAGGTATGGGCAAAGCATCTGAAGTCCCCGATGCCATTCGCAAGGGGGTGGATGCTGCTAAGAAAAATGTTATTCGCATCTCTATGGTCCATGCGACCATCCCCCATGAAGTAATCACCCGGCAAGGGGCATCTAAAGTGATGCTGCTGCCCGCTGCCCCAGGGACTGGCGTTATTGCTGGACGTGGGGTGCGCCCCGTGGTGGAAGCCGCTGGTATTCGAGACTTGTTGACGAAGGTGCATGGCAGCAATAATCCGGTCAATGTCGTGAAAGCAACCTTCAAAGCCCTGAGTGAACTCGTCTCGCTCCAAGAAATGGCGCAGCGGCGGGATATGACCCCCCAAGAGCTTCGTGCTCGTATGATGCGGCGGGAGCCAAGCGAAGAAGAGGTAGCGGTATGAGGAAGTTGCGAATTACCTATACAAAAAGTATGATAGGGTATCGTCGTGATCAAAAAAATACTATCCTCGGTCTCGGTCTGCGAAAATTACACCAATCGGTCATTAAGTCCGATACGCCGACTATCCGGGGAATGGTAGACAAGGTCCGACATTTGGTCAAAGTTGAAGATGTGGGAGACGAGTCATGAAATTGCACGATCTACGTCCATCGGCTGGCTCCAAGAAAAAAGGCAAGCGGGTAGGGCGCGGGCACGGCTCTGGTAAAGGCAAAACCTCTGGTAAGGGGATGATGGGGCAGAAATCTCGCTCTGGTCCTGGTCCCTACCGTACCTTTGAGGGGGGGCAAAATCGTTTGGTGAAACGCATGCCCTTCAAGCGTGGGTTTACCAATATTTGGCAAACGCAGTATGAAGTGGTCAATGTGGAACGGCTCAATGATTTGGCAGAAACTGCCGAGATTACGCCAGAGGTGCTGCTTGATGCGCGGATTGTGCGGCGCAAGAACCTGCCTGTCAAAATTTTGGGTGATGGGGAATTGACCAATGCGCTTACTGTCCATGCCCACAAATTCTCGGCAAGTGCGCGAGAGAAGATTGAAGCAGCAGGGGGCAAGGTGGTTGAGTTACCGTGGGTTCAAGAACGGCGTAGCCGGAGCCACGGGCTAAATCCGAGTATGCGAAACCAGCAAGATGCCTAACCAAGCATCATGGGAGACGTTCAAGGAGTATCCGCTTTCTCGCGCTTGGGTGAGGGGGCGTAAGCATACGGCTTATCCGTGGTTGTCGGTCATGATGGAAGGTAAGTGAGGGGATACATGAATCTGCTAGCGGCGGTACAGCGAGCGTGGATGTTGCCCGACTTGCGGCGGCGTATCCTGTTTACCCTGGGTATGTTGCTGCTCTTTCGGCTCGTAGCGCATATCCCGGTACCCAATATTGAGCCTGCTGCGCTTGAACAGTTGCGCCAAGCTCTTCAGGAAAATCAGCTGGCCCAACTGCTGAATATCTTTTCCGGTGGAGCATTACAAAACTTCTCCGTTGCGGCAATGGGGGTGTACCCCTATATTACTGCGACTATTATTATGCAGCTGCTCCAACCCTTGATTCCGTGGCTTGAGGAGCTTGGGAAAGAGGGCGACCAGGGGCGGATTAAGCTCAACCGGTATCAAATGATTTTGACGGTTCCGCTGGCTGCCTTGCAAGCCTATGGACAGACGTTGGCGTTGCAAAGCACGATTGGCTCAGGAACTTCGCTCTTTCGCAGTGAGTTTAACATTGTGGAAAATTTCTTCCCCACCTTCACGATTATTGTGACGATGGTTGGGGGGACTATGCTGCTTATCTGGCTCGGTGAGCTGATCAATCAGCATGGTATTGGTAATGGTATTTCTGTCATCATCTTTGCGGGTATCGTCTCTGGTGTACCGGGGTTGGTAGTCCAGGGTATTCAGATAGGGCAGACTGGCGGCTTGGAAACGATGATTGGCTTGACCGCTTTCCTCGCTATTGGGTTGCTGACGATTGTCGGTATTGTGATGATCCAAGAGGGGCAACGGCGCATACCGGTGCAGTATGCCAAGCGGGTACGGGGCAATCGGGTCTATGGGGGGCAGAGTAGCCATATTCCCCTCAAAGTCAATATGGCAGGGATGATTCCGCTGATCTTTGCCCAGAGTATCATTATCTTTCCTGGCATTGTCGCTTCGTGGTTTTATCGCCCGGATGCCCAGGGGATAGGCAACGATATAGCCTACTTCTTTCTGCAAACCTTTAGCCCAACGGGGGCAGGAGGCGGATTCTTCTATGTCTTCTTCCTCTTCTGGATGGTGCTTGGGTTTACCTATTTCTATACGCTGGTGCTCTTTAGCCAGCAGAATATCCCGGAGAATTTGCAGAAAAACGGGGGATTTATTCCCGGTATCCGTCCGGGCAAACGCACAGCAGACTACCTGGGGCGGGTGCTGAATCGCATTACGCTGGCAGGGGCAGTCTTTCTTGGGATTGTCGCTATTCTCCCTTTCATTACTCAGTCCATTACTGGTATCCAGATTGGGCTTGGGGGAGCAGCCCTGCTCATCGTGGTTGGGGTTGCGGTAGATACGATGCGCTCGCTTGAGTCGCAGTTGATGATGCGTGATTACGAGTCGTTTATCAAGCGGTGATAGTCCTTTTCGCCATTTTGATATAGAGCAAAGCGACTAAACCAGGAGTAGGCGGTACCAGAAGTAGGCGGTACCAGTATCAGGGGATACCCAAGGCTGTGTCTAAGTTGCACAGGTTTCCCTTCCCTTGCCCCCCTCTCCCATATAAGGATGAGGGGGAGCCGTTCATGCCCCTTCTTCTCCTTGTGGGGGAAGAGGCAGGGGATGGGGGCGACTTTGATACGGCTCTGTGGTGGTAAGGGTAAGGGATGGTAGGCGTAGGTTTGAAGCGTAGGGGGATACATATGAACGTTATTTTGTTGGGACCTCCTGGGGCGGGGAAGGGGACGCAGGCGGTAACGCTGGCGGAGAAGACTGGTCTCGTTCACGTTTCCAGTGGCGATCTCTTTCGGGCTGCTTTGCGGGAGGGGACGGAGCTTGGGATGCAGGCAAAGCAGTATATGGATAAAGGGGAGCTTGTCCCCGATTCGGTGGTGATTGGCATGATCTTGGAACGCATTGGGCAGCCAGATTGTGCAAAGGGGGTCATCTTTGATGGCTTCCCCCGAACGGTGGATCAGGCGAAAGCCCTGGAAGCAGCCTTGCAAGAACAGAACACGGGTATAGATGTTGTTATCTATATGGATGTCTCACAAGATATACTACTCAAGCGTATTTCTGGTCGGCAGACGTGCAAGAGCTGTGGGGCGGTCTACAATACCTACTTTTTCCCGCCAACGAAAGATGGGGTATGTGATGCCTGTGGGGGCGAACTCTACCAGCGCAGTGATGATACCCTAGAGACCGCCCAAAATCGATTGGATGTTTACTTTGAGCAGACTACTCCGCTGATAGAACACTATCGCGGGCAGGGTTTGCTGCATGAGGTAGATGGGCAACAAGTTATAGAGCAGGTCAAGCAAGCTATGCTGACTGCACTCAATGGTTAATGGATTACACGAGGGGGCAATGACAAAGAAAAAGGATGTCATTGAGATGGAGGGGACGATAACCGAACCATTGCCTAATGCTATGTTTCGTGTTGAGCTAGACAATGGGCATGAAGTATTGGCACACATCAGCGGCAAGATGCGGATGAATTATATCCGTATTTTGAAGGGTGATCGGGTGCTTGTAGAGTTGTCCCCATATGATCTAACTCGTGGTCGTATTACGTATCGGTATAAGTAGGTTTCCCGCTCTCCACTCCCTGCTTCCCTGCCCCGCGTGGGCAAGGGAAGCTAGGGGTGTGGGGGGTAGGCATTGCATGCGGCGTAAGGTGGCGAGATACCGGTATCTGCTATCTTGCAAACGAAAGGAGCATACTATGAAAGTCCGAGCATCAGTTAAGCCACGCTGTGAATATTGCAAGGTGATTAAGCGCAAGGGGATTATCCGGGTTATTTGTAGTCGGACTCCCAAGCATAAGCAGCGACAAGGGTAACAGCGGCGAATGTCCTGAATGGGTATGCTTTCATTCGGGATGTTTTCCCTGGGGAGGATATATGGCACGTATTGCAGGGGTGGATATTCCGCGCAACAAAAACCTAGAAGTGGCGATTACCTATATCTATGGGATAGGGCGCAAAACGGGGATGGACATTATTACCCAAGCCCAGGTGCAGCCGAATAAGCGGGTGCGCGAACTCACGGAAGAGGAGGTAGGTCGTCTCCGAGAAATTGTTGAGCGAGAATACCGGGTGGAAGGTGATTTGCGGCGGGAAGTCCAGATGAACATTAAGCGGCTGATGGATATTGGCTGTTATCGGGGGCTACGCCACCGGAAAGGGATGCCGCTTCGGGGGCAGCGCACTCGGACGAATGCCCGCACGCGCCGGGGACGTAAAGGGCAGGCTATTGGTATTCGCAAAAAGCAAATGAAGAAATAGCAGCGGGGACGGGGAGGGAAGAGTCAGCGTCCTGTAATGGATGAGCCTCCCGTGATTACCGAGCAGCTACGTTTGAAGGAGTAACGCATGCCGGGAAAGGCACAAAAAGGAAAACGACAGCGCGGGAAACGAAGAGAACGGAAAAATGTTCCTCGTGGACAGGCGCATATTCAAAGTACATTCAATAATACCATCGTCACCATTACCGATCCTGATGGGTCTGTCGTCTGCTGGTCGAGTGCGGGACAAGCGGGATTCAAGGGGTCTCGGAAAAGTACGCCGTATGCAGCCCAGGTTGCGGCGGAGAGTGCAGCTCGGAAGGCGTTGGACAATGGGATGCGCCATGTTGAGGTCTTTGTGAAGGGCCCAGGATCAGGGCGGGAGGCGGCTATCCGTTCGTTGCAGGGGGCAGGGTTGACTGTGACGGCGATTACTGACGTGACCCCTCTGCCGCATAATGGTTGTCGTCCACCGAAGCGTCGTCGGGCATAAGCAGAGACAAAATGAGGAGTATAGTATGGCACGTTATCGTGGACCAGTGGGAAAAGTTAGCCGACGATTAGGTATCGGCATAACGGAAAAGGGGCAACGGATATTGAGCAAACGCCCCTACCCGCCTGGACAGCAGGGACCTGGGGCGCGGAGACGGCAGGTTTCCGATTACGGGTTGCAGCTCACGGAAAAGCAGAAGGCACGACATATGTATGGGGTGCTAGAAAAGCAGTTCCGTCGGCTTTTCGCGCAGGCCGCCCGACAAAGCGGGATTACCGGCGACCATTTGTTGAGTTTGTTGGAGCGTCGCCTTGATAATGTGGTCTATCGGCTCGGCTTGGCAACGACTCGCTCGCAAGCCCGTCAACTCGTTAGCCACGGGCATATTCAGGTGGATGGACGGAAGACGAATATTCCCTCGTACTCGGTGCGGGTCGGGACGGTTATCTCGGTACGTCCAGAGAGCCGTCAACGGAATTACTTTAAGAACCTCACGGACAGTGGGAGTTTGAATCAGTATAGACCACCAGATTGGTTGCGCCTCAAGCCAGCAGCATTGACTGGCGAGGTGGTTGCGATCCCGCGCCGGGAGGATGCAGAACCAGAGATCAATGAGCAATTGATTGTGGAGTTCTACAGCCGCTAAAAGCAGGATAGGTTGATGCTGCTTGTTGTGAAGAATCCAGAAGGTACTACCGTGGGGGAGTATCTGCCATCAGGGATGAGCAGAGAAGTCCGCGATACTGTCGCCGCCCACGATGATTTGCATTTAAGGAGGCGATCTGTGCTTGACATCGCCATGCCTAAAATTGAGGTCGTGCAAGCGGCCGAAAACTATGGGCGATTCAAAATTGAACCGCTGGACCCCGGCTATGGACACACCCTGGGCAATGCGCTGCGCCGGGTGTTGTTGTCATCTATTCCGGGTTCGGCGGTCACGAAGATTAAGATTGAAGGGGTGTTCCACGAATTTTCAACGGTTGAGGGGGTCAAAGAAGATGTAACAGAAATTGTGTTGAACGTGAAAGGGGTACGTCTTCGATCCTATGCGGAACGTCCGCTCAAATTGTCGCTGTCTCGGCGTGGACCTGGGATTGTCCGTGCTGGTGATATAGACCTGCCGAGCAATGTGGATTTGTCTAACGCGAACCACTACATTTGTACGCTCGACTCTGAAGATGCTCGCTTTGAATTGGAGATGACGGTTGAGCGAGGACGAGGCTATATTGCCGCAGATCAGCGCGATTTGTTGCCGATTGGGGAAATCCCGATAGATGCAATTTTTACCCCTATTCCCCGCGTCAACTATGTGGTGGAGAATACGCGCATTGGACAGGCAACGGATTTTGATCGGTTGATGCTGGAAATTTGGACTGATGGGACAGTTAAGCCCGGTGATGCTCTCAGTCATGCTGCCCAGGTTTTGGTGCAGTATTACCAGACGATTGCGGACTATAACCGGCTTTCTGCGGAGCAGGAACCACAAGAAATCGTGCCTTCGGGTCTGACGGTTCCACCAGATATTTATGATACGCCTATTGAGGATTTGGACCTTTCGACTCGAACGTACAACTGCCTAAAACGGGCAGATATTACCAAAGTGGGGCAGGTGCTCCAGATGGATGAGAAAGCTCTGCTCTCGGTTCGCAATCTTGGACAGAAGAGTATGGAAGAAATCCGGGATAAGCTCGTGGATCACGGCTACATTACGAAGGGTGAGGGTGAGAGTGAAAGTGGGAGCG
>CAYPHM010000005.1:30483-86707 GCA_964410555.1 uncultured Chloroflexaceae bacterium
TGAGCGTGAGTGAACCAGAGCCGGAGAGCGTGAGCGTGAGTGAACCAGAGCCGGAGAGCGTGAGCGTGAGTGAACCAGAGCCGGAAAGCGTGAGCGTGAGTGAACCAGAGCCGGAAAGCGTGAGCGTGAGTGAAGGTGTTAGGGACAGTGAACCAGAGCTTACAACTGAAGAAGCAGAAGAAACAGAAGAAGAAGCATAATCACGAAGAGTTGAAGGAACTTACCGTATGAGGCATCGAAAAGGGACAAAGAAACTAGGACGCTCTGCTGAGCATCGCAAGGCGTTGTATCGAAACCTGATGATTTCGCTCATTGAGCATCGCAGGATAGAGACAACGCTGCCAAAGGCAAAAGCTGTCCAACCCGTGATGGAACGATTGTTGACCATAGCGCGTGAAGATACCCCCCACGCCCGGCGGATGGTGCTCTCAAAGCTCTCCAGCAAGGTGGCAATGCGGCAACTCTTCAGCTTTGCCCCAACCGACTATGCCAATCGTCCATCCGGGCGCACACGTATCACCCGAATTGGGCAACGCCAGGGTGATGGGGCTGAGATGGCGGTGCTGGAGTTGCTCTAAAGAGTATGCGAAATATTGTCTTGAAGCTCGCCTATGATGGCACCCACTTACACGGGTCGCAGTGGCAGCGGTCAGGACGAACGGTGCAGGGAGAAGTGGAGCAGGCATGGACGCGCCTAACCCAAGAGCACCGACGGTTTGGTTTTTCGGGGCGCACCGATGCGGGGGTGCATGCCCAGGGGCAGGTGGCGCATGTGCATACCGAAACACGCCACCCAACGACAACGATACAACGAGCGCTCAATGCGCTGTTGCCAGATGATATAGCGGTACTGGAAACGTGGGAAGCTGATCTTACCTTTCATGCACGGTTTAGGGCAACATGGCGATGGTACCGCTATTGCATTGCTACGGCTACCGTTCTGTTGCCACCGCTTCGGCACTATGTTGTGCATATGCCCTATCCGTTGGATGTGGAGGCGATGCACAACGGGCTGCAAGCCCTACGGGGGCAGCACAACTTTGCCGCCTTTACCACAGCAAAACACCAGGGATCTACCGAACGGGTATGTTATTATGCCGCATGTGGTATCATATACTGGGCAGACCAATCGCTTATTGCCATAGACCTTGTGGCAAATGGGTTTTTGCAGCATATGGTACGGATGATCGTCGGGTCCTTAGTACTCGTGGGGAAGGGAAAAAAATCACCAGAAGCGTTTGAGCAAATATTGCACAGACAAGATCGTCAGCAAGCAGGAGCCACCGCTGCTGCCCATGGGTTGACGCTCATGGCAGTTGGGTATTCAGGGGAAAGTTATGAAAACGTATTCACAGAAAAAGTCTGAAGTCCAGCGCAATTGGTATGTTATAGATGCCCAAGGCCTGGTATTGGGTAGACTAGCCACCCAGATAGCGACCATTTTGCGCGGCAAACATAAACCAACCTACACCCCATCTATGGATGATGGAGATTTTGTTATCGTGGTTAATGCGGATAAAGTTCGCCTAACGGGGAGCAAGCCCGTTCAGAAGGTCTACTACCGGCACACGGGCTATCCGGGCGGTCTGCGCCAGACAACTTTCAAAGAGATGTTGCAGAAACACCCGGATCGAATCTTGCGACTTGCGGTACGCGGTATGCTGCCCAAAACCCGTATGGGACGCAAGCAGTTGGTCAAATTGCGTATCTACGCTGGACCAAACCACCCGCATGCTGCACAGCAGCCTATTGCCTATGTACCACGTCCAAATGGGTAATAGCGAGAAGCAAGGAAGAGATCGCATAATAATAAGCCCAACGGCTCCCAGGGTGTGTGGAGCCGTCATACAGCATGAGGAGAGCAATGCGTCATGAGTGAACAGGCGTACTATTATCAAGGAACAGGTCGCCGCAAAACGGCGGTAGCTCGGGTGAAACTTTTTCCTGGCAGTGGGGAGTTTCTCATCAACGGGCGCACGTTGGATGACTACTTTGGTCCACGAGACCTCTGGATGAAGCAACTACAACAACCGTTAGCTTTGACAGAAAACCTGACTACGTATGATGTCTTCATCAAGGTACGTGGGGGAGGGGTCTCTGGTCAAGTTGAAGCGGCACGTTTGGGCATTAGTCGGGCGTTGCTCGATAGCAACGATGATTTGCGTCCACCGCTTAAAAAAGCCGGTTTGCTTACCCGTGATGCCCGTGCCAAAGAGCGTAAGAAACCAGGACTCAAACGGGCGAGGAAGCGACCACAGTATACAAAACGCTAGTATGGGTTTTGCTTGAACCCATACCCTTTTGGACATCCCCCCGCCCCTTCCCGCGCAAGCGGGAGAAGGGGGGCTCGCCCTTTATGGGAGCGGGGGCTTGGGGAACGGGGGATAGAGGAGAAGGGTTCAAGGACTAGAACTATGCGGGTCATAACGGGAACGGCAAAGGGACATAAGCTCAAAGCTCCCCCAGGGCTATCTACCCGCCCGATGCTAGATCGGGTCAAAGAGTCGCTGTTTTCGGTGCTCGAGGGGTATGGGGCATTGGTTGGCAACGTGCTCGATCTCTACGCTGGCAGTGGATCGCTAGGGATTGAATGTCTCTCACGCGGGGCAGATGCGGCGACCTTTGTTGAGCAGAGCAAGGGAGTATGCCGCATCATACAGCAAAATCTGGAGCATACCGGTTTTCAAGAGCAGGGGCGTATTTGCTGTATGGCGGTAGAGCGGTATATGCGGGGGAAGATACCAGAGTCAACCTATGCTATAATCATTATGGACCCACCGTATGCTGACCCGCACATAGAAGATACCATACAGACCGTTGCTGCGTCAAAGGTGGGCATGGTTGAAGGGGTGCTGATTGTGGGACATTCGCCGCGGGTCGTCCTACAAGATGCATACGGGACATACGCTCGGCTCAAATTTCGTCGGCTTGGGGATTCCTGTTTCTCTATTTATGAGCGCACATCGTAAATCGTAAGGGGACAAACAACGTTCCCCCGCTCACCGGCAATTGTATAAGGATAACCACTCGTGACCATAGCACTATATCCTGGAAGTTTTGATCCTGTCACCAATGGACACCTTGATACCGCCTTTCGCGCCGCCCGCTTGTTTGACCAAGTGGTGATGGGGGTCTTTGATCGCCCAAACAAAAACATTTTGTTTTCCACCGAAGAACGAGTGGAGTTGCTCCAACAATCTATCAAAGATCAACCACGTATTCGGGCAGTCTCCTATTCCAAACTCACCGTCCAGTATGCCCGGGAGATAGGCGTAAGCGTCATTGTCCGGGGGCTGCGTGATGTGAGTGATTTTCAACACGAGTTTCAAATGGCGCAGATCAACCAGACACTTGACGAAGATATAGACGTAGTAGTCTTTATGGCAAACCGCAAATTTACCTTTTTGAGTTCTAGTGCTGCCCGTGAAATAGCCGCACTAGGGGGTGATGTGAGCGAGTTTGTGCCTGCGCCAGTGGCTGAGGCACTCTATCGGAAAATCCAGCAGACCTATGCAGGACTAGGTTAGCGAGCTAAAGAGCTAAGGTAAAGCCAGAATCCTACCAGCAGTAAGGAGGTGGTTATCATCGAGCTTGATGATCTCATAGATGAAATGGAAGAATCGCTTGCGTCAGGACGACGTATACCATTTAGCGGGTATCTGCTGGTGGAAGAAGAGCATATTCTCGACATCATAGACCGAATGCGCGTGGCTGTCCCGGAAGAGTTGAAGAAAGCTCGGCGGGTGGTTCAGGAGCAAGATAGATTGCTTGAAGAAGCCCGTGCTCGCGTACAACAGGTGTTGGAGGAACAAGGGTTGATGGCGGCGATTGAAGATGAACGCCAACGGCTCTTGCAGCAGGCAGAGGAAGAAGCGACCCAGGTGCGGGCAGGTGCCGATGCATATGCCCAACAGGTGCTGAAAGAGCTTGATGATCGGCTCGAAAAGTTGCTCACCAGTGTGCGAAACGGTCTGGATACGCTTTCCCGTTGACCAAGGTATCGCGCCGTATCCTGACATCCCTATGCGCTAGAATATCCGCATCATGTCAGGAGGGGCTATGTCACATATCAAATTTAACATTGCACAACTTTTGCGCCAAGAGATAGGAGCACAGCGCGAATACCGCTTTACGGAGCCAAAACTGCCATTGGATGATACGCTTGTTTTGCGGGATATTGAAGGCACCGTCCATTTTACCCGCACCGCAAGCGGCGTGTATGCTCATATCTGGTCACACGGAACAGTGCAACTGACGTGTGTACGTTCGCTGGAACTCTTTGATTATGCGGTGACACTTGATGTCACTGATGAGTTTCATGCTACGGTAGATGTTATCGCCGGCGTACCGCTGGCAAAACCAACCGAGGAAGACCCGTTTTTGCTGGACGAACTGCATATGGCAGACATTGGCGAGGCGATACGGGAATATACCTTGCTTGAATTGCCCATTAACCCCGTCTGTGCAGCCTACCGCGATCATCCTGTGGAATATACCATAGAGATATTCGCTGATGATGACTCATCTACAACGGACGACACCGACGAGGTAATAGACGAACGATTAGCAATATTGAAACGTTGGAAACATACCTAAACATACCTAGAGGAGAGAGCTTTTATGGGTGCAGTACCAAAGAATAAGGTATCTCGAAGCCGTCGGGGGCACCGTCGGCAGCATCAACGCTTGAGTGCGCCGTTGCTCGTGACGTGTCCCAAGTGTGGCGAAATGATGCAAGCCCATCGCGTGTGCAAATCTTGCGGCACGTACAAAGGGCGGCTGGTCCTTCGGTTGAAGGATGAAGACACAAACGATTAAAGGCTAATACGCTCTGATGCTGAGGGGGAAGTTCTCACAGGGAGGAGCAGGAGTAAGCATGGCACGCTATGCGGCAATTATCGGTTGGGGTATGGCGGTCCCAGACCGGATTTTGACCAACGCCGACCTTGAGCAGATGGTGGACACGTCAGATGAGTGGATTCGCGCACGCACGGGCATTGCCGAGCGGCGTATTGTATCGCCAGGAGAGGCGACATCAGACTTGGCTACGCGAGCAGGGCAAGCGGCATTGGAACGGGCAAAGGTTGCTCCTGATGAGGTGGATTTGGTGATACTGGCAACCTGTACCCCAGATCGGCTCTTCCCGGCTACCGCTTGCACCGTTCAGACAAACCTGGGGATACCCCATGCCGGTGCTTTTGACCTTGCTGCCGCGTGTAGTGGCTTTCTGTATGGATTGAGCGTTGCTAGTGCTATGATCCAGAGTGGCACACACCAGACGGTCTTGTTGGTAGCTGCCGATTTGTTTAGCCATATCTTAAATTGGCAAGATCGCAATACCTGTATTCTCTTTGGTGATGGAGCAGGGGCGGTGGTGTTGCGAGCAAGCGAAGAACCCGTGGGGGTTCTCACGTCGGTGTTAGGGTCGTGGGGCAAAGGGGAAAGTCTGATGATGCGCGAGGCAGGTGGTACAAAGCTCCCACTTACCGCGCAACTGATAGACGAACATCGCAACTGTTTTGTTATGCAAGGACGCGAAGTCTTCAAGCATGCCGTTCGGGGTATGTGTGATTCGGCAGAGCAAGCGATAGCCAACGCTGGCTTGACCAAAGATGACATCCATATGGTCGTTCCCCATCAGGCAAACGTTCGTATTATTGAGTCTATAGCCAAGCGGCTAGACCTCCCGATGGAGCGCGTCTTTGTCAATATAGAACGCTATGGCAATACCTCTGCTGCCTCCGTGCCCATTGCGTTGTTTGAAGCAGCAGAACAGGGCAAAATTTCCCCCGGTGATTACCTCCTGCTGACGGCGTTTGGTGGGGGGCTAAGTTGGGCATCGCTTGTCGTGCGGTGGGGGAGCTAGGGCAGGGTTGTGTCCAAATTGCCCCCATCCCTTGCCCCTTCCCCCGCAAGCGGGAGAAGGGGCTGTTTGGCTACCTTTCGCCTGGGAGAGCGTGCAGGGGGGGATGTAACTTTAGCATTGAGCGTATGTTTCTGCTGTTCTTGGTAGCGTTAAACTCCCAAGATTACAGCGGCTTAACGACAAACCAAATAATGGGGGATTACTCCCCACACAATAGCAACGTTTGGAGGATGAAACTGTGACTACAGCTTGGATTTTTCCTGGTCAGGGCGCACAGGTGGTTGGGATGGGACGTGATTTGTATGCCCAAGTCCCCGCAGCACGAGCAGTCTTTGACCAAGCCGATGAGGTGCTCGACATCAATATCGCCCGTCTCTGCTTTGAAGGTCCAGAGAACGACCTAACGGCAACGGAAAATGCTCAACCAGCCCTTGTGACGGTCTGTACTGCGCTTATGCGAGCAGTAGAGAACTTGACATCGGGCGATGTCCCGCGCCCCCTGGCGGTAGCTGGACATAGCTTAGGGGAATACTCCGCCCTCGTTGCCGCAGGCGCACTCGACCTCGCCACGGCGATACGGCTCGTGCGGCGGCGCGGCGAACTGATGGCAGCATCCAATGAGGGCAAAATGGCAGCAATCATTGGGATGGATGAGCCAGTGCTTGAAGACCTCTGCCAGCAGGCAACCACCGCCACAGACCAACCTGTCGTTATTGCCAACTACAACGCTCCAGGACAACTCGTCATCAGTGGAGCATCCTCTGCGGTAGACTATGTGTGCCGTCTAGCCAAAGAGCATGGAGCCAAGCGAGCACTCCCCCTAAAGGTTAGTGCTGCCTTCCATTCGCCACTGATGAACAACGCTGCAGAGGGGATGGCAACAGCCGTAGCATCGGCGGACATCACTGATGCTGACCAAGCGGTCATTGCCAATGTAACTGCTACTTCGCTGCAAAGCGCAACTGACATCCGTCAAGAACTTGTTGTACAGGTTACTTCGCCGGTCCGCTGGATTGATTCCGTAAAGTATATGGTAACTCAGGGCATTTCCACGTTTATAGAAATAGGTCCGGGTACAGTGCTAACGGGGCTTATTAAACGTATCGCCCCTGGAGTGCGGCTGGTGAATCTGTGCAATGTGGAGGATGTGCGAGCGTTTGCCTCAGAAAACCGCTGATGTGTCTGGAAGGGCAGGTAGCTATTGTTACGGGGGCTTCCCGTGGGATAGGACGAGCCACTGCTCTTGAACTTGCTCAACTAGGAGCGCGAGTGGTGGTCAACTACCGACACAACGCGGCAGCAGCTGAAGAGGTCGCAGCACAAATAGACCAATCTGGTAGTCAAGCATACCCTTATGCCGCAGATGTCAGTGATGAAGCAGCGGTGCAAAGGATGATGGAGGCGACCCTGCAACAGTGGGGTCGTCTTGACATTTTGGTCAACAATGCCGGTATTACCGATGATGCCCCATTTGTGCGAATGCGTGAAGACCAATGGCACAAGGTACTCAAAACAGACCTAACATCGGTCTTTCTTTGTTGCAAGGCAGCACTCACCCCTATGCGCCAGCAACGGTATGGACGCATTGTGAATATTGGGTCGTTGGCGGGGCTTTCTGGCAATGTTGGGCAAGCAAACTATGCGGCAGCGAAAGCTGGTTTGGTAGGGTTTTCCCGTGCGTTAGCCCGTGAAGTTGCCCTTGACGGTATCACGGTCAATGTGGTAGCACCGGGCTATATTGAAACGGAGCTTATCCACACCGTTTCGCCGGCATTGCAGGAGTGGGCATTGAGTGCCATTTCCGTTCAACGCTTTGGCAAACCAGAAGAGGTTTCGGCATCCATTGCCTTTCTCGCCTCACCTCGTGCGTCCTATATCACTGGGCAGGTCTTAACGGTTGACGGCGGGTGGGTGATGCCGTAGCAGGTAGCCATATGGGTTATGCATGGACTTTTCAAACCAAGTTGCGATTGTTACTGGCGGCTCCCGCGGGATTGGTCGGGCTAGTGTGTATGCGCTGGCACAGCGTGGCGCACATGTGCTCTTTTGTTACCAAACCCAACATGCTGCTGCCCAAGCAACCATCGAATTATGTGATGGGCTTGACGGAACGGTTGTTGCGCTGCAAGCTGATGTAGGCAATGGTGAGACGGGCAAACTGCTGGTAGCGCAGGCTATGGAGCGGTGGCAGCGGATAGATATGCTCATCAACTGTGCCGGCAAAGCCCACTATACCCCCATTGAACAGCTTACCCTAGACGATTGGAATGGGCTTATGGATACCAACCTCACCGGTGCTGCGCGTATCTGCCAGGCGGTACTGCGCCCTATGATGAAACAGCGATATGGACGCATCATCAATGTGGCGGGACTGCATGGTATCAGCGGCTTTCCAAGACAGACGGGTTATTGTGCTTCGCTTGGGGGAATCATTGGGTTGACCCGGGCGTTGGCGCGTGAGGTAGTGCATTGGCAGATAACCGTCAATGCGGTAGCCCCCGGCTTTGTTGAGACTGATTTGCTCGCCTGTCTCCCAGCGGGGGTGCGTACTTGGGGCGAGAATACCATAGCTCAACGCCGCTCTGGTCAACCGGAAGAGGTTGCCGCGGCTGTCGCCTTCCTCGCCTCATCGCAGGCATCCTACATCACAGGACAAACGCTGCCGGTGGATGGCGGCTGGACGATGACGTAGCCCCGCTTTTCTCTTTTCTATAGATGCTTGTTCCGTTTGAAGATTCGTTGCATGTAACGGCTCTTCCCCCCCAACGATTCCCCTTCCCCCACTGAGGGGAGAAGGGGAATCGCGCAGGTGTTCCCCTGCGGGAGCGAGCCGCGAGGGTCAACGAGCGGATGTATTCCCCCCCCGCCCTGGAATGGGAGAGGGGGGAATCGCTACGCAACTGTGGCGATTGCCTGGCGTAGGGCGGTGATATTTTCTGCCACACTCGCCGTTTTGTTGAACACCCCGGAGCCAGAAACAAGACAGGTTGCCCCTGCTTGTACCACCTCAGCAATGTTGGTTGCCTTTACGCCGCCATCCACCTGGAGCTCGGCTTTGGAGCCGATAGCGTCCAGCATCTGGCGTAGCTGGCGTATCTTTGCCGTGCTGCTCTCAATGTAAGACTGTCCTCCAAAGCCGGGATTGACACTCATAATCAATACCAAGTCTACATAAGGGAGTATGTCTTCAATCATTACCAGGGGAGTCGCTGGGTTAAGCGTTACACCGGCTTTTACTCCTAGCTCTTTGATGTTCTGTATTGTGCGGTGGAGATGCGGACATGTCTCTACCTGCACCGTGAGAACATCTGCGCCAGCTTTGACAAAATCTGCAAAGTAGCGTTCTGGTTTCTCTATCATCAGGTGAACGTCCATAGGCAGTGTGGTATGCGGCTTGAGGGCTGCCACAATCAATGGTCCAATGGTGATGTTGGGGACAAAGTGTCCGTCCATCACGTCAACGTGCAACCAGTCTGCCCCGGCGGCTTGTGCTTCGGCTACGTGCTCACCCAAGCGGGAGAAGTCGGCGGACAGGATGGATGGGGCGATTTTTATTTGGCTCATAACATAAGTTCCTTAATGGCTAATCTCTATCGTGTTGTCGGTTTTCCCTAGAATATCCCAGGAAAAACCAACAACAATCTCCATCAATGTCAACTCTAGGCTACGTCAAAGTCTTCGTTGCCCAGAGTCATAATGGCAAAGACTGGTCAAGCCCTCCCCTGCCCCATTCCTCGCAAGCGGGAGCAGGGGAACGAACACCGGGCGGCTCCCCCTTTCAGGCAGGGATAGGGGGAGAATCATTGCATGCAATGGCTCGCCGGGCACCCCCACCCCCTAGCTTCTTCCCCCACCGATGGGAGAAGGGGGGGGGCTCCCCCTTGACTTAAGGGGATGTCGCTTACCATCCCCGCTCGCTTTTTCCCGCTTGTGGAACGCGGGGCAGGGGAGGGAGCAAACCGGACGTTGACACAACCCTGGTGCTAGGCTACTTGCCAAGCAGCTTTTCTACCGCTGCGACCACGTTTTCAACGGTAAAGCCAAACTGCTCGTACAATATCTCGGCGGGTGCCGAAGCCCCAAACCGATCTATGCTTATGACATTGGCTTTCTTGCCCCGAATATAGCGACCCCAACCATTGCGGCAGCTGGCTTCAATACCCAAATAGGCATCTGCATCTGGTGGCAATATGCTATTGCGATAGTCCTCGTCCTGCTCATTGAACAGTTCCCAACATGGCATACTGACAACCCGTGCGCCAATGTTTTTCCCCTTGAGCGTCATTGCGGCTTCCAGCGCAATAGCCACTTCAGACCCCGTAGCCAGCAATACGACATCCGTTGATTCTGGTGTGTAGAGCACATATGCTCCGCGCATTGTGCCTTCCACATCACCAAGCTGCCCATACTTGCCGCTGCTGCTGCGGTCTAGCGTGGGGACAGCCTGACGGGTGAGGATGAGCGCAGTTGGGGCATCCTTGCGTTCCAACGCGATGCGCCATGCCATTACCGTTTCGTTGGCATCAGCTGGGCGGATGGTATACAGGTTCGGGATGATACGCAAGGCATGGATATGCTCAATTGGCTGATGGGTAGGGCCATCCTCGCCTAGCCCAATACTATCGTGGGTGAAGATGTAGATAGCTTGCTGCCCCATCAACGCTGCCAATCGCACCGCTGGTTTCATATAATCGCTAAAGACCAGGAAGGTGCCGCCAAAGGGTATAAGCCCGCCATGCAACGCCAACCCATTCATCACTGCGCCCATGGCATGCTCACGTACGCCATAGTAAACGTTGCGAGCACCGTAGTTGTCTTGCTGGAGTGGTTCAGAGCTTTTGATAAGCGTGTTGTTGGATGCGTGTAGGTCGGCAGAACCCCCGATAATGGCGGGGATAGCCGGGGCTAGGGCGTTGATGATTTGCCCTGATGCAGAGCGGGTTGCTACTCCCTTGTCGCTTGGCTCAAAGGTTGGCAACACGTCTGCCCAATTGTCTGGCAATGTGCGCTGCCACATAGCATCCCACTGTTTTGCCTTTTCAGGGTGGGCTTGACGATAGCGTTCCAACATCCCCTGCCACGTTTGCTGTTGCTCGGCTCCCATATTCGCGTTTTCTTGCATATGGGTATACACTTCTGGCGGCACATAGAAGGGGGTTTCCTCTGTCCACCCCAATGCCTGCTTGGTGAGGTTGATTTCTTCGTTACCAAGCGGGGAGCCGTGGGCAGAAGCCGAATCTTGTTTGTTGGGGCTACCATAACCAATATGTGAATGGCAAATAATCATGCTCGGCTTGCCGGTTTCGGCGCGAGCTTCTTCAAGGGCTTTTTCTACTTCTGTCATATTGTGGGCATCTACCGAGAGCACCTGCCAGCCATAGGCTTCATATCGTTTGCCAACATCTTCTGTAAAGGACAGGGCTGTAGAGCCGTCAATAGAAATTCTGTTGCTGTCATACAGCACAAGCAATTTGCCTAGTTTGAGGTGTCCCGCAAAGCTGCTGGCTTCGTGCGATACCCCTTCCATCAAATCGCCATCACCAGCGATTACGTAGGTGTAATGGTCAACAAGCGGGAAATCTGGCTCATTGAAATGGGTAGCTAGGTGACGTTCTGCTAATGCCATACCCACTGCCGTTGAGATACCTTGCCCAAGGGGACCTGTGGTCGTCTCGACCCCAGGCGTATGACCATACTCTGGGTGTCCTGCAGTGCGGCTCCCCCACTGGCGAAAGTTTTTGAGTTCTTCCATTGGGAGGTCATAGCCGGTCAGGTGGAGTAGGCTGTATAGCAACATGGAGCCATGCCCGGCTGATAGCACAAACCGGTCCCGATCTTCCCATGTGGGGTCTTTTGGGTTGTGCTTCAAAAACTGTGTCCATAGGACGTAGGATACATCAGCCATGCCCATAGGCATCCCCGGATGCCCACTGTTGGCTTTTTGCACACCATCCATTGAAAGAGTACGTATGGTGTTTGCGCTCAAAAGACGAATGTCTGGATTCATGGTTCTCCTCGTTTGTCAGATTTTCTTCATTTACCTTTGTACCTCTGTTCATCTATCAATTCTTGATGTAGTGGTGTTGCTGTGTTGTTTGTTTTGGTCCTTGATATGGTTGTTGCTGTGAAGATTCAAGAATGGGATGACACTGCCGTATGATAGCAGATAACCGCAATATGGACAAGAGCCACACTACAATTGACAGGGCTGTATCGAAGTTGCTACGGGAGTATTGCCTTGTTTTTGCCCACCCACTCGCCCTCGCCCTATGGGAGCGGGGGTAGGGGGAGAGGGAGGGAAAGCAGGGGCTAGAGTTCTTTATTTATAGAAATAGCCCGTAAAGCCCAGGTGCTTTAGCCCTGGGATATACGGTCTTTCTCCGCTTCAGCCGCTTTAGCTGTTGCAAGAACTGATGTGTTGTGATACACTTGGTACAGCAGTGTCCGGTCTGTGGTCTTGAGATAGAACGAGACCTCAACGCCGCGATAACCATGCTGGCTGTGGGGCTACACAGCTTGGGTTTCGACCCTAGAAGCCCAACCCTTTAGGATTGGGAGTAGTCACCTCACCATCTATACTGGTACCGGGAAACATAGGTAGGTACGTATGGTGCAGCAATGCCCCATCTGGAGTTATGCCAATGTCCAAACTCACGCTTGGTAGTAGAGCTATTCCCTTCAGTTTGCCAGGAATTGATGGGAAAACCCATAGCCTAGCTGAATATGCTGACAAATCAGTAATTATCGTTATCTTCAGTTGTAACCACTGTCCGTATGTCCAAGCGTGGGAAGACCGCATAATAGACATCCAGACAGACTACAACGAACAGGGCATCCAAATTATAGCCATCAACCCAAACGATGCCCCCAAAAGCCCGGAAGATAGCTTTCGGAAAATGCAAGAGTGCGCTCGAACCAAAGGGTTTAATTTTATCTACCTCCACGATGCCACCCAAAAAGTAGCTCGCGCCTATGGAGCCGAACGCACACCAGAGGTCTTCGTCTTTGACCAAAATACCATCTTGCAATATCACGGAGCCATAGACGATAATTTTCGTGAACCCAAAGAAGTCAAACAACACTACCTACAAGATGCCCTTGATAGCTTGCTCAAAGGTGAGCAACCCCCGATGGTTGAGACCCGACCTGTAGGGTGTCCCATTAAATGGAAATAATCCTCCCATTACCGGTGTTTCCTACAGGCTGGTGGAATTGATTGCTATGTGATTTGATTTGATTGATTGGCTGTTGAAAGGAGTTTGATGTGCGGGTTTTTCGCTTTACCATGTTCGTGTTACTGATTGCGTTGTTGAGTGGCTGTATGGCATACCAGACAGACACTACCATTAGCCGTGATGGGGAGGGAACCAATGTCATGACCATTGGGTTTACCCACCTAGCCCTGGAAATGATGGACGAAGAAGACCCCTTCGCAGATTTCAAAGAAGGACGTAACGAAACCATAGAAGGATGGGATGCACGGGTAGAACCCTGGGAAACCGATACCTACAAAGGGGTACAAATTACCGTAGACTTCTCGGACCTTGATATACTCGAAGCCCAACTTAATACCCTGCTTGGTCCAGAGAGTGACGATGGCATGTTTGGCTTATTTGAAGTTGAGCAAAATGGCGACTTGGTAGACATATCAACTACCTACCACATTCAGGGAACAGGCGACCAAGAACTTGACCCGGAAATGGAACTGCTTATGCAAGATTTCAAGGTTACATGGTCAGTCCAACTGCCCCATATTATCAGCTACAGTGAAGAGGATATTGCCACACTGGACAACAACCGCGTGACGTGGGACTTTCCCATTATGCAAAAGGAAACCCGCACGTTTTATCTGAATGTACAAGGCTCACTAGGTGATACAGTATCTGAGCACCAAGATGTGGAGACTTCCACACCAAAGCCGACCTCGACACCAGAGCCAACCTCGACACCAAAGCCAACCTCGACACCAGAGCCAACCTCGACACCAGAGCCAACCTCGACACCAGAGCCTGAGCCAACAATGGAGCCATCTCCTACACCTGAGCCGACAACGGAACCTGAGCCATCTCCTACACCTGAGCCGACAACGGAACCTGAGCCGACAATGGAACCTGAGCCGACAACGGAACCTGAGCCGACAACGGAACCTGAGCCGACAACGGAACCTGAGCCGACAATGGAGCTAGAATCGACTCCTATTCCAGAGGACGCACGTTGCTTTGACGAAGTATCCGAATGTGTCTCCGGGCGTGTCCGGGAATACTGGGAGCAAAACGGCGGTTTGAACGTCTTTGGCTATCCCATTTCCCCACAGTATGAGGAAATCATCGAAGGTCAACCCTATCAGGTGCAGTGGTTTGAGCGCAACCGTATGGAACTTCACCCCGAAAAACCTCGCCCCTATGACGTGTTGCTAGGGCGACTAGGCTACGAAATGCTCTTGTATCAAGGGCGCGACTGGTGGGAGTTCCCTGTTGGACAACCTATGCAAGACTGCCTCTACTTTGAAGAGACCCGCCATAGCATTTGTGGCGATTACCTAGAGACATGGCAATCCTACGGGCTAGAAGTAGACGGCGAGCCAGGCTTTAGCATCAAAGACAGCCTCGCCCTCTTTGGCTACCCCTTGAGCGAACCAATGGAAGAAACCCTAGAGGATGGGGAAGTCTATATGGTGCAGTATTTTGAGCGGGTGCGTATTGAGTACCACCCAGAAAATCCTGAACCACACGATATGCTCTTTGGCTTGCTTGGCAACGAAATACAGTAGTATAGGGTAGAAGCTCTATGGCTAGGGAAACAGGAGCACCCAGAAAACCCACCCATACGGTGCTGGCTCCCCTGTTTCGCCTAGTACGCCGCCCGGCTATGCAGCGCATTGTCCGTATGCTGCTGGTGCTGTGGCGGCTTTTGCTTGCCTTCCTGCACGTCATGCTGGCATTTTCCATCTTGCTCTTTATCTTGGGCAGTTGGCTCTATTATCACTATGGCAAAGACCTGCCCGACCCCCACAGCATTGCCCAACACCGCTCATTTGAGAATACCCGCATCTATGCCAATGATGGTAAGACGCTGTTGTATGATCTGGTAGACCCGCAAGCGGGGCGGCGCACGTTGGTACCTTTTGAGCGTATCCCCCACATGCTCAAAGAGGCAACCATAGCCGTAGAGGATGCCAACTTCTACCAACACCCTGGCGTAGATATACGCGGCATTATTCGCGCCCTCTGGCTCAACTATCGCTACCAGCAGATTGTCAGCGGGGGCAGCACTATCACGCAGCAGCTAGTCCGTAACATCCTCATCCCCGCCGATGAGCGGGGGCAGGATATGCCGGTAGAGCAGATGTATGAGCGCAAAATCCGCGAGGCAATTCTTGCCTTTCGCGTAAATGAGGTCTATAGCAAAGACCAGATACTTAATCTCTACCTCAACGAAATCTACTATGGGGCGCAAGCCTATGGCATAGAGGCAGCCGCTCAGGTCTACTTCAACAAACACGTTTGGCAGCTTACCGCTGGCGAAGCAACGCTGCTGGCAGGGCTGCCCCAATCGCCTACTGTGCTCAACCCCTTTACCAATATGGAAGGCGCACGTAACCGACAACAGACCACGCTTGCCCTGATGGTCAAATATGGCTACCTCACCCCCGCTGAGTCACAAGCTATCGCAGCGGAGCCGATTACCCTTGCTACCCCCACGACCAACATTATTGCCCCCCATTTCGTCTTCTATGTGCGCGATATGTTGGAAAAGCAGTATGGACCAGACGTTTTGCACCGGGGCGGCTTGCGCGTCACAACCAGTATGGACCTGTTTTGGCAGCGTCAAGCCGAGCGGATTGTCCAGGAGCATAGGGCGCGACTCGGTGAGCGCAATGCCCACAACGCCGCATTGGTTATCCTCTCTCCAGAGGGGCATATCCTGGCGATGGTCGGCAGTATGGACTACAACGACCCCACTATTGATGGGCAGGTGAATGTGTCCCTCTCCCCCCGCCAGCCGGGGTCTGCCCTTAAGCCTATCATCTATGCTGCCGCCTTGCAGCTTGGTTGGACTCCCGCTACGATTATCATAGACGAACCAACGACCTTTGAGACCCCGTATGGGACACCCTACCAACCGATGAATTATGACAATAGTTGGCATGGTCCCCAACGGCTGCGTATGGCATTGGCAAACTCGCTCAACATCCCCGCCGTCAAAGCCCTGCGCTATGTGGGTATAGACAACTTCGTGCGGCTCGCCTCCCGTATGGGCATTACCACGCTAAATGACCCTTCACGCTACAACCTCACAATGGCCCTGGGCAGCAGCGAGGTGCGCTTGCTTGACCTGACCATTGGTTACAACACCTTTCGCAACCGGGGCTTTTACCAACCGCCATCAGCTATTCTCAAGGTAGAAAATACCCGTGGCGAGGTATTGCTCAAGCCACAAGCGCAGGGGTGGGAGCATCAGGTGCTTGGGCCGCAGGGGGAAGAAATCGCCTATCTCATTACCAGCATCTTGAGCGACAACGAAGCTCGCCGCTATATGTTTGGTTGGAACAACGTTATGGAACTGCCAAATGGTATCCATGCCGCTGTGAAGACTGGCACCAGCAACGAGTGGCGCGACTCGTGGGCAGTTGGCTATACTCCAGACGTGACGATTGGGGTGTGGGTGGGCAACAACGACAATGCCCCTATGCACGAGATCGCCGGGTCAAATGGCGCAGGTGAGATATGGCGTGATATGATGATTACCTACCACCAAGACCGCACCCCACCGCCATTTACACAACCAGACGGCATTGTTCAACGCACCATTTGCGCTGGCACCGGTACGCTTGCCCACGAGAGTTGCCCACACAATATCAAGGAATATTTCATTGCCGGCAATGAACCACCGGAACTCCACGTCACCTACAAGACCGTCCGGGTGGCAGGGGATGGGTCATGCTTGGCAACCGGTTATTCTCCCCCGGATGAAATCCGTGAAGTGCGCTTTGCCATCTACCCGCCGGAGTTCCAGGAATGGGCAAGGAATAATGGGGTGCCACAACCGCCACAAGACCCCTGCCCCCAAGAACAGACTCCCGAAAAAGCGGTAGCATTGATCAACCCTATCAACGGCAATGATACCGTCTCTGGGGAGCAGGTTATCATCAATGGCACGGCTCGCTATGCCTATCGCTTGGACTTGGGCATCGGCTCCCCCCCGCAAACGTGGGTGTTGCTCAACCAGGGAACAAGCGGGGTGCGTGAAGGTTTGCTTGGGATGTGGAACACTGGCAATTTTAGCTCTGGAGCCTATACCCTGCGCCTCCGCGTATTAACCCCAGAAGGATTCACGGTTGAATCCTTGAAAACCGTATGGTATAACGGTGATTAGGCAGGGCTATGTCAAAGTCGCTCAATCAAAGAAAATTTGCCCTTCTTGCCCACCCTCTCTCCCTGCCCCCTCTCCCATTTTAGGGCGATGGGGAGCCGAACATCCCCTTCCCCCCGCGGTGGGGGAAGGGGGGTAAATCGGACTTTGACGTAGCCCTGGTGATTAGGGATAGTGGTTGAAGCATTGCAAACCGTGTGGTATAAATAGAGGGTAGGTAAGTTGTGATGATCTTCACACCATTTGCCCACCCGTCACTAGCCTTGTTCAAGAAGGCTAGACCTATCGTAAGCGCATTAAGAGTCTGCACACCATTCGCACTTGGCACCCGTAGTAGGCCTTGTACAGTTCAGAAATGAGAGATACATGGATCACCATCTCCCTTTTATTGACCATCAGAGTGAAGTAGCGTATATAGACAAGATTATTCAGGAATGGGGAACTCGCCGTATTTTGTGCATTGACGGCCCCGCCGGCAGTGGCAAAAGTTACCTGTTGCAAGAAATACAAAAGCGGTATGCCAGCGGGTCAAGCAAAACCGTTCCCGTGTTTGTGAGTGACTGCATAGATTTTCAGGACCCTGCCCTGCATATGGTTCAGAATATCGGGTGCAAAGTTGCCTTTATGCTAGGCGAGAAACTCTTTGAGCCATACCTGCGCGTACTGCTCAACTGGCGCAGGATGGAAGTCTCCGGTGAGGGGATAGAACATCTTTCGCAAGCCTCGCTCGCCGTCAACCGCACGTTTGTCGAGTGTTTCAAGATGGTTTCGGCACGGGTTGTCCTGCTGTTTGATGCCATAGAAGCTATCGAAACGGCGCGTCTGTTGCCCTACATAGCAGAGATAAGCCGACAACTAGAAAATGTGGTTATCCTCCTATCAGGACGTACCGCAAGTGTTTTTGGGGAAGCCTTGCAAGCAGAGGTAGGGAAGGATGTCCAAATACTCAATATTCAACTCTTCAGCAAGAATGCCGCCGAGACCTACATTCACGTCAAGCAGGCAACCTTGCAGACCTCGCTAGAGCCGGCGATTATGCCCCACATCATGCTCTTCACCAGTGGTAATCCCGTCTTGCTTGACCTAGCCATAGAGCGGTTTACCCACGGTCCCGCACCGGCGTGGCTGAGTGAGCAAGATTTGGATGACCTAGACGAAGCGGGGGATGCAGAGATACAACGCCAATTTGACCAAGAAATCGGTTTACACATTGCCAATACCCACACCCTCACCCAACTATTGACGCTGCTCTTATCGCGCTTCTCGCCGCTGAGGGTGCAGATGGCAGCAATCTTGCTGGATATTCTTGAAGCTAGTGCCTATGATCTCTTTGAAGAGATGCGGCAGTATGTCTATATCAAGACCCTTCCTGACGGTTCGCTCTGTCTGCATGATGATGCTGCTCGCATTATCGCTGAATATGTGTGGGCAACACTCGACCCCAACGGTGAGCGTCTCCAACACTATGCCCGTCAAGCGACCCGCTATTTGGATGATCAAATCCAAGCTATTATCCTACGGCTTGACCAACTCCGCACGATAGAAGCCACCGAGATCGCCGAGCATGATGTGCGTGTAGAAAACCGCGACTATCGGCAGCGCGAACACTACATGCACCTAGCATGTACCCACTTCATTGAGCGGATTTCGCTAGAACAGGAGCTAAATCGTCTCCAAGTACAACAACTGCACTATGCCCTCTATATGGGGAGTGAGCAGGGCATAGCGACTTTTGCCAGCATGTTTGACCAGGCAACCCAAGACTACCATTTCCGTCTGCGCCGCACCCTGCTGGAGACGACAGAGCAACATTTGCACCGCATTGACCCGGAACACTTCCATAGCTTTGAGAGCCGAAGGGCTATCTGTCTGTTAGATAGCGGGGCATATGAGCAGGCGTATGACCTGGCGACAACCCTGCTCAACCGCGAGGAGATAACCGAAGAAGAACGCATTGATATACTTATTCAGCGTGGCAATGCCTGTGTGCGGTTGGGCAAGACCCAAGAAGCCTTGCAGAACTTTAATCAGGCGATGCAAGCCTGCAAAGAACATAACCTGGAGCGACAACTTGCCCAAGCCCAACAAGCAAGAGGATGGGCATATTGCAACCACGGACGCTATGATCTGGCGTTGGATGATTACCTGGAAGCCTACCTGCTCAGCCTGAAAATATCCGACTTCCCCTTGATTGCTTGGATACTGCAAAACATTAGCTTTATTCATACCCTACGTGGCGACAGACATGCTGCCCTGGAAAGTTGCTATGCTGCGCTTGAGTTGTGGGATGAGCTCGGCGACCTACGTGGGCATGCGGTGGCGTATACCGTGCTAGGGGAAGCCTATTCCCGCTTCAACCAGCCGCTTGACGCGCTCCACTACTACACCCGTGCGCTGGATATTTTCGCACGTCAAGACGACATCGAATGGATGAGCATTGTGCGGAGTGGGCGAGCCTTTGCCTACCAATCGCTAGGCGAGCTAGAAAAGGCAGAGATTGAACAACTATGGGCACTGGAGCACGGTCCTATTACGCTCAAGCCACGGATACTCCATTCACAGTTTCTGACCTACCTAACGCGCAATGATATACCCGCTGCTCGCCAAAAACTCGAGGAATGTCACACGATTAGCCAGCAGATAGGCGACCTCTTCAACGACTACAAGAGCTTTGCTGATATTGTCGAGTTGGCGTGGGAGTTTGACGAGTGGGCTAAATGGCACTACTACCTGGAGGAGCATACCCGTCTCTATGCTAGGCGCGAGGGGATAGACTCGCTGCGGTTGCGGGGATCGTGTTTGCGTAAGATTGCAGATATGGCGGTCTGTCAGGGGGACTATGCCGAAGCATTAGAAACCTATGAACATGCGCTGCCGCTCATTGCCGAGTATGAAGTCCACGAACGCTACACCATACGGGCGCAGCTGCGCCAGACAGACAAGCGACTGCGTGACCGTGTGCCAGAAAGCATCATGCACCAACTTGGCAAAGATTTGGCAATTTTCTGGGAATCCCGCCCGGAATTGGTAACGAAGTATCCAGAGGTGCTCTTGATGTTCAAACGGTGGTAGGCTATTATGATGATCCGCTCCCCCTGCCCCCGCTCGACACCCTCTCCCCCTGCCCCCTCTCCCATAAAGGGCGAGGGGGAGCCGCTACCTGCCCGGTTCCCCTTCTCCCCTCGGTGGGGGAAGGGGCTAGGGGATGGGGGGAGATACCCCCGCTCGTTGACCCTCGTGCTTTACCGCTGCACCATCGGCAAATAGACCATACTTACCCCCTCGTCTGCTGCTTGCTGCTCAACGGTAATCTCCACCGTGATGTACCACAACACCCCATCGGTATCGCGCACCATGTAGATCAGCGAGTCCTTGCCCACATAGTCGTCATTTGGCTGATAGGTCAAGATACCAGGCTGCGTTGATGGGGTGACGGTGCCGTTTGCCGGCTGGCTCAACACCTTGAGCGTAGCAGGGTCAGGCGAACTGACCTCTTGCTCTACGGCTATGGACAGCGGCTTGCCTGCCGTTGTAGTGTAGGGGATCGTCTCGGCAAGGATGCTGCTATCCTGTTCGCTCTCCCGTATGATGACCGTCACTAACGCTTCGTTTGACCGCGCACTCAGCGGCACGTCTGGCGGCAGCAAGGGGGACATGCCCATCGTTTTTGCCATCGTTTTTGCCATAGCCAGCGGGTCTTTATCTTGCACGGTGTAGGTAAAGGTGCGTGTGCCAGTAAATGTCCCGGTTGGGCTATAGGTGAGTGTCCCATTGGCAATGGTGACTATTCCGCTCGGCACCTCAGCCGGGTTGTTGGGGTCTGGCGGCAGGAACTGATCACCGGGCGCGTAGGGATCACCGGGCGCGTAGGGATCGCCCGTTGCGGTGAGGGGAAGTGAGGCGACCATGATGCTGTCTGGATTGATGCCGGTGTCGGGGTCGCTATCGTTGGCGAGGATGTCTAGTGTCACCGGGCGGTTGCGCGTGGTGATAGCACTATCCGGTTGGGCTACCGGCGGTTGATTGGATGCTACGGTAAAGGTGGCATCATCGCTGGATGAGAGGTCGTCTTTGTCAGTGGCGATAAAGGTAATCGTCTCCTCGCCCGTCCAATCCTGCCCATCTGGTATATCTATCGTTGCCATCCAATGCCCCCCGTTACGCTCAATCGTTACACTGAGCGTTTGGGTACCGGTGTAGCTCCAGGTAATATCCTGCATGTCGCCATCCGGGTCTTTCACATAGTCATCCAAGTTGATCGGCGTGAAGCTGGAGCCAACGACAATGTGCTGGTCGGGGATGTCGGCTACCACCGGCGGCTCTGTGACGGGAGCCGGTGTGCCAGCTTGCAATATGGCAAAGTAGGCATCGTCAAGCGTCCCATCGCTGCCATTCAGCGGGGCTGCCCCCTCGCCCTCAATCGTGGTGAAGAGGGAGCCATAGGATGATGTGCCAACAAAGGCTGTTACCCCATAACCTGCCGCTATGCCAGTGATGGTGCCATTGCTCTGCTCTTTGCTAAAGACGGTCCAGGTTTGCCGTTGGGTGAAGGTCGAGTCCACAATGTAGATAGTCATTTCGTTGTTGGAGATGTCCTGGGCTTTGGCTACGTCATCAGGGATGATCTCGCCAACAGGCTGCCCATTGATCGCCAAAGTGTTTTCAAACCGCCCCTTGATATACTTACCCGCTGACCCGCCAACATAGACGGTGCCGTTTTCATCTACTGCCAGCGAACCGTTGGCAATCTCGTAGGAACGGGAGGAGGAGCCTGCCCCCGCTACATCGTTGTCATTGGGCCACCGCGGCACGAGAAACTGCCCTCGCTCTACGACACCGGTTTGGGCATTGACCTTGCCAAAAAATGCCTTCCATCCGCCTTTGAGGTTGTGGGTTTTGTTCCAGTTGTCTATCTCCACCGGCTGGATGTAGCTCAGGTCTGCCCCGTCCTCGCTCGCGGGGATCGTCCCATCTGTTTTGAAGACGGTTGTCCCTCCATCTGCCTTGCCCAAGATGTAGAGACCACCATCACGCCCCACCTCAATGCGGTAGAGACGGCTGTCTGCCCCCAACGTGTAGGGTTGGGCTGCGTCTACCAGCGATTGCCAGTAGTCATAGGTGCGCCAAACGCGGTTGGTCAGGTCGCCCTGGAAAGCGTAGAGGAAGGGGGACTGATAGTTGGAACTGGCTTGGCGATAGCCGCCAATGTAGATGTTGTTGTGCTCGGCACTTATCGCCACGTCGAAGATGTGCCGGTCTTGCTTGTCGGTCATGTCTTCTGTCGTAGCACGGCTTATTTCGGTGCCGTCTGCTGCCCACAGGATGGCGGTATCCCCCACGGAGGCTATGATGCGTCCATCGCTGCTGATGGCAACCCGTTTGTTGCCTGCGTCTAGCGTTTTGCTGCGGGAGGGGTCTTTGGTGGCACCGGTGGGGTCGTAGACGTGTAGCCCCATCGTGCCAACAATGGCGATGTCGCCGGTTGTGCTGTTGATGTCCATATCGTGTATTGTGCCGTCTATGCTGGTTGTAGCCAAAAGCGTTGAGCCGTCATTGCTATAGCGGCGAATTTCGCTGCTGGTGTTGGAGTTGACGGCGACAACCAGTTCTTGAGCCGGGTTGATGGCTATGGAGACGGCTTCGTTATCGCTACCGGCTGTGCCGAGGTACCGCGCATAGTCAAGCGTGGTGGCGGGTTCCTGGGCGTAGGTCGGCGCGATAGCCGCACATAGGACGATGAGCAGCAGCGGTGTGATGCATCGGGATAGTCGTTTCATAGGTGTCGCTCCTTTTAGGTGTGTTAGGGTTGGGGGTCGGTGGTGTTGGACAAGGCTGATTGCAGCAGTGCCAACAACGCGGGTGCAAATGGGTGCTCTGGCATAGCATCCAACAAATCTTTTACATCTAGGATAGCTTCATTGATAGTAGCAATGAACGCACCAGCAGCGATAGTCTGCTCATAGAGTGAGCGGGCGTGTGCCTCATCCTGCATAGCCACATAATAGACTGCAAGGTTAAAGCTATTGCACCAGTCATCTGGTTGTTTTTCATAGGTAGGTTTGGCTAAGGTAATAGCCTGGGTGAAATCTGCTGTTGCTTTTTCTTGTTGCCCCATTGACCAAAAGACTAAACCACGTTGGTACCAAAACCAATCGTTAGAATCTAGCTCTAGCGCACGGGAAAAGTCAGCTAATGCTTCGTCGTAGCGATTTAATCTACGATAAGTATTTCCACGCAGAGCTAATGCCAATATATCGTTAGGATTTAACTCTAGCACACGATTAAGATCATCGAAGGTTTCATTATAGCGGTTGAGCAACCAATAGATAGCGCCACGCCGAGCCAATATCCATGCATCTTCAGGATTTAACTCTAGCACACGAGAGAAGTCGGTAAGGGCTTCTTCATAGCGATGCATTGTTACATAAGCTGTGCCACGTCTAGCTAATGCCCAAGTGTAGTTAGGATTTAGCTCCAACGCACGGGTGAGGTCAGTGAGGGCTTCCTCATAGAGATTGAGCATCCGATAGGTTTCACCACGACTGGCTAATGCCCACGCATCATTAGGGTTTAGCTCCAATGCACGGGTAAGGTCGCTGATGGCTTCCTCATAACGATTGAGTATCCGATAAATTTCACCACGTTGGGCAAATATCCAAGTATAGTTAGGATTTAGCACTAGTGCTTGAGAGAGGTCAGCAAGGGCTTCGTCATAGCGGCGTACCTCTCGATAGGTCTCACCACGGTTAGCTAGTGCAAATGCGTTATTAGGGTTTAGTTCTAGTATACGGGTAAAATCGGCAAGGGCTTTATCATAGCAGTTGATTAACCGATAGATGTTTCCACGTCCAACTAAGGTAAGTGTATCATCAGGTTTTATTTCTAATATATGAGTACGATCTGCTAAAGCTTCCTCGTAGCAATGCATCAATTGATAGATCAAACTACGTAGGGTTAATGCCCTTGTGTTATCTGGGTTTAGCTCTAGCGTACTTGAGAAATCAGCATTGGCTTCTTCGTAGCGATGAATTACCAGATAGGTTATGCCGCGTTCAACTAAAACCCATGCATCGTTAGGATTTAACTCTAAAGCATAGTTAAGGTCAGCTAAGGACTCCTCGTGACGGTTTAGACTCCGATAGATTATGCCACGATGGGCTAACGCCCACTTATCACTAGGCTTTACTAACGCATTAGTGATGTCGGCTAATGCACATCCAAAGCGATTTAGTATCCCATCAGTATCACCCCAATAGACTGACACCCACGCATCATCAGGGTCTAGTTCTAGCACACGGGTAAAGTCGACTAATGCCTCTTCATAGCGTTTTAGCATCCGATAGGTTACACCCCGTTCAGCTAACACCCGCGCATTATCAGGGTCTAGTTCTAGCACACGGGTAAAGTCGACTAATGCCTCTTCATAGCAGGTTAGCTTCTGATAGGTTTTGCCACGAACAGCAAGTAATATGACAAGAAACTCTTCATCATCAGGGTTTAGCTCTAGCGCACGGTTGATTTCGGCGAGGACTTCGTCGTAGCGATCTAATACCCAATAGATTTTGCCACGTTGTGCTCGTGCTTGTTGGTTATCAGAGTCTAACCGTATTGCATGGTTAAGGTTGTTCAAGGCTAGGGTGTAGTTTTTCTCTTCGTAATCTTGCTTTGCTCTTCGTATATAGCAGGCTACTAACCGCTTGCTAATACGCTCATATTCTGCTTGCTGTTCTGGTTGTTGCCAGTAACCTTCGAGCAGCATGTTACGGACGAGATCGTGGTAGGTATAGCTACCATCGTCTACCGGCTGTACATAGCTACTATAGTAGGTCAACCCTTCGAGTATCTGTTCATTCTCTGTTTGTTCATCGGGTGCATTGCGTAATATCCCAATAATCTCTGCATCAAAGCGGAGAGGGATAGCACAAGCATGCATCACCTCAGCCATAGCAGGGTTGCTTTTACAGGCTTGCTCAACATTCAATTCAAACAGACGGCGGGAGAGTTCCCGTTCATCTGGGTTGTCCTCAAAAAGTTGGGCAATAAAAGCAGACGCATCAGTTGTGGTGGGGGGTGTTTTTTCATCTGACATGGTTATGCTGCCCTACCTTGCCCTACTAGTGACATAATAATCTGGACAATCTGTGAGGGGGAGGTCCCTATGTTTACCAAATGGAAGAAACTATCTACGTCCTCTGGTGTAAAAGCAAAGCCATGCACCCGCAAACACTCTTCTACATGGGTGCGGTCCCATTTGCCCATCTCATGTACGGAACGCACAATACTGGTACACTCTTCTGGTATCCAATAATGCTCAAATTGTGGCATCTGCTGCCCGGCAACCACTAACAACAGGTTGTTAGGTCGCTTGTCGGGGTCAAAGAAGCATGATTCCAGGAAGTGATCATACAACCACGTTTTTAATGGAGCACTGCATTGTTCAAAGGAGTCAATCAGCAGTACCATGGGTTGGTTACGATGGATGGTTTGTATGTCCTCAAAGAACGATTTGATACAGACCTCATGAGCAATTTCTTCTTGCTCCTGCGTCAATTCCGTTGGGAGCGACATGCGCTCCATTGCTCGCTCGACAAAGTGTGATGAAACTGGCATATAGCTAAAGCAAAGCGTGTTAAATGACTGACCAATTGTCTCTTGGCTGAGAATATTCAAGCGCATAATGACTTCGTTACGCTCCGAGCGGCGTGTTTCGTTGTCACGGGTTGTACGAACAAACTGGATATTTTCGCGTAGTTGATGTTCATAGGTGAGGGCTTCATGGTAGCGCGGATGGATAGATTGGAGCTTGCCTAGCAATTGCTCAAGTCCTAGCTCATAGTGGGAAAAGCTATCGATGGGCTGCTGCTTTGGCATAGGGGCAAAGTCGAATTGCTCAAAAATGAACCGAATAGAGTCAAAGTCACACGAACGTCGCGCACTATCTGCCTTGTTGAAACCAGGGAAGGAGACATCAAAGGTGGCTAAATCCTGTATGATCTCGCGCACAAACATCACGGGGTCAGCGTTGCTCATCAATCGTAGGTCTACCAAGCTCACCGGTATGCGGGGGCGGGAGGTGCGGCAGCGATAGCGAAACATCTGGAGCAACCGGCTTTTGCCCATGCCGCTCCTATCGCCTATAGTGAGAATACGGGCATCGTCCTGGAAGGCAAGCAGGTTTTCAAACAGTTCTTGCTCAAATTCGCGGTCTATGAAGGTGGTAGGATCAAAGTCTCGTTTCAGCCGGTCTTCCATAGGTCGTCTATCCTCACCCAACAAGTATGTTAGGGGATATTATACCACACCCAACGGCTCTTTATGGCATACTTGTTTCATTATAACCGGGTCTTAGCAACGTCCTATTTTTGCCCCCCGCTCCCCCACACCCGCATACACGATACCGGGGCGGGGGGAGCAGGGGCGGATCAGGGAACAAACCCCCACTTGTTAGGATGTCTGCTGTTGGGCATTATGCGAAGCAGGCGTTGTTTCCCTCGTCTCCTGCTCCATTGACTGGTCAAAATGCCAGAGTGGGTGGCGTTCTTCGGCATACTCCCGATTAACGTAACCCGTCACCATTGAAGGCAGCAGTGGGCGATTCGCCTTGATAATAAAGGCAGCAAGATGGGCTACCACAAGCAGCATAAACACCGGAGTAGCAGCGGTATGTATCAGGGTCGTTGCATCCACCAGCACCCCACTGATAGGGACGGGACCCAGGTTCTTGTACACCTTAATTATACCCGTTAGGAGCAAGATCAACGATACCACCCCCAAAGCAAGGTATGCCAACCGTTGCTCTGCCAGAAACTTCTCATGGGGAGGCTCTTTCTCGCCTTTCATCATAGCTTTGATGATATGGATGCTCTCTTTGACATCGCCTTTTTTGGGCATAGCGGCATATTCGCTCCTTGCGATGTGGTAGATGATGTGAAACAGAATAGCTGCCCCAAAGATAGCTGCCCCAACGAGGTGCATAGTCAAGGTAATTTCGTAGTTAGATGACCATGATAGCCCCGGTAACTTATCTACAAAGTAGCGTTTGTAAAGGGGGAGCTGCCCCAAGCCAGAAAAAACTAAGATAAACCCACTTAATACAACAAGCCAATGCACAGCACGTACCGCCATTGTGTGGCGGAGAACCCGATTAGTTTTCATGGTCTGCCTCCTGATCATTACCATTTGTCGGGTCGTTTGTCGGGTCGTTTGTCGGGTCGTTTATGGTATGTGATTGCTGATAGGGGGTTTTCGGTTGCTTCTTGTTGGAAGCGACCCCCGCAACCGCTGCGATTGCCCCAACAACGGGGGCTGCCAGGGCTACTCGTGTCCAGTTAATCTGTTCATCCAAGAGATTTTTTGCCTGATGCAAGCGCAGAGGTTTTTGGGGCGTTTCGGCTCCTTCTGCTTGGGCAACAATTGCCTGATCTATCGCCTCAAATGGCACCTGTGACACATAGAGCGTAGATGTACCGCCATTTTGCGTATCGCCATAGAGGTAGCCCTGATACTTCTGGCGTAGTTCTTCTGCCAGTGCTATGATCTCCTCGCGTGTGCCAATGTGCATTGCCTTCTTGGGACAAGCGTCTACACAGGCAGGATTTTGCCCCTGCTCCAGACGGTCTCGGCAGAGATCGCACTGGTACATTGCACCGCCCCCCGCTGGGATAGGGTCTATCATGGTATAGGGACCCACGCCTGCTTGCCGCTGCGGGACATCCCACGGGCAAACATCACGACATTTTGCCCCCCCCATACACAAGTTTTGGTTGACATACACGGGACCTTCAGGCGTTTTCTCATTGGCTCCAAAGGGGCAGAGTTTTACGCATTGGGGGTTGTCGCAGTGCATGCAGCGGCGCGGGACATGGACTGCGGTAGATGTACCATCCGCTTGCTCAACTGTGACGTGTTGGACAAATATCCAATTGTACGGGGTCAAGCGGTTAAAAATATGCTGCTTGTCGCTCCAATCCTCATGTTTTGTCTGGGGCCAATAGTCTTTGATCTTTGATGGGTCTGGGTCAGGAAATTTGTGGGCATTGGTCGTGCGACAGGCTTGCACACAGGCAGGCATCTCACTGCCGGCACACCCATCACATTTGGTTAAGTCAATCAAGGTAGCATAAGCACCTGCATGGGTGGCATTTTGGGCATGGGCTTGGGTAGCAGGTATGAGGCTAGTTGCCCCGGCAAAAGCGAGACCCTTTAAGAAAGAACGGCGTGAAATGTGCATCTTTAATTTGCTCCTTTCCAAGTATGTATTGAGCAGTGTTCATCGGGTGTCAATCGTTCGGGATACTATCAGGTTCAACAGCTTATCTTAAATCAAGTATGATTTATTTTAGGCAAAACGTGTTGGGAATACCGTATTATGGGGGGAAAGGGCGAGCATAGTGCGGGTACCCCCTAGCTAGATATACGATTCTCTATACCTATACCCTGTACGGGTATTATGATGGTGTATGGATATTATACCTATATCTCACAGGGATGTCAAGGATGAAGGAACGCAACTTGGGCGGTGTGTCCCTACCATAACACTCCCTCGCCCTGATATGGGAGCGGGGGCAGGGGGAGCGGGTTGTGTTCCCCCCATCCCCTAGCCCCTTCCCCCACCGAGGGGAGAAGGGAGTCGGCTCCCCCTCGCCCTGGAATGGGAATCATCTGTAGAGACGTTGCATGCAACGTCTCTACAAGCGGAGCGGGGGCAGGGGAAGAGAGTTGTGTTCCCCCCATCCCTTGCCCTTCATCCCCCGCTGGCAGCCCAATGACTGCTACCCCAAACCCCATACACCCCCAAAACAATGCGACCATATGGCTAAACTCAATGTTGAAAAAGTAGTGGTCTGCCAAACCCACCGCCAACGCCGCAAACAGACCAGACTGCATACCAAGTAGCCACGAAGCCCGCTCATCGTCTAGCTGCGGGGCAGCCCGTAGCCCAACAACAAACCATGCCCCCACAATCGCTAGGAATATCGCCAACCCCACAAGCCCCATACGCTCGGCAATCGTCAGGTAAATACTGCTCACCCCTGCTACAAGGTCTATCTCTGGTGCCTGCCCAAAGCCAATACCAAAAATAGGGTAGCGTTTGATGATCTCAATGGCATTGGTATACTCAGCCAACCGCATTTGCTGCGCTTGGTCCTGAAACTGTATGCCCTCAGTGAATCGTTGCACAAACTCTGCTGCCATACCAAGCCCCACCAACACCCCCGCCGCTACAATACCCGCTGCCAGCATTGCCCACCACAGCCGCCGATAGCGCAAGGTTGCCAGATAAACTGCCGCCGCTATCACGCCGAGCAAGGCAGCCCGTGAGAAGGTCAAGAGCAAGGCGATACCCATAGCCCCCAAGAGCACAGCCAAAAGCCACCGCCGCAACACCGGGCGGGTGGCGAACAGTTGGGCTGCCGTCACTGCAATGACCAATGCCAGCATGCCCCCATAGCTATTTGGGTCTACCGAGGTGGCGATTGCCCGCTCTAGCCCTTCGGTGTCATCTTCAACGTAGCGCAACACCCGCCCGCTCGTTGGGTAGCCAATGCGCCCAAGCGCAACCAACAGTTTGAGCGCGGTAGCATCAGGGAGTACATACAACAGCAACCCTAACATCCCTGCTGCGCCGCCGGTGAGGATAAACGCTCGCAGTACAAACCGCGCCTGCTCACGAGTACGCACACAGTTGGTCATACCAAAAAAGAGCAACACCCCAAGTACAAACTTCATGTAGTTGTGTAGCGTAAGCGAGTCGGGTACCCCCTTTGCCCCTAGCACTAGAGAGAAGAGCGTAAAACCCAAAAAGCCCAAAATGGGCAACCCCAAACTGGACAACCGCAAATCGTAGCTATCGCTACGGGCAAGCAAGCGCAAGACCCAGACCATAAAGAGGGCGGCTAATGCCATTTCCAGAAAGTTGGGGGTAATAATCGCTTTGAAGGGAAGTGTACCAAAAGGCAGCAGTGTGATGATTGCCAACACCCCCGCCAGCGCAAAGCTGGTGCTGGTCAGGAAGCCATAGCCTGCTGCCAACGCCAACATACCAGCGGCAGCATACAATGGACCAGCAGCTGCCGCCGCCCCCACCACCACACCAGCAATGATGGCATATCCAACGATGGTCAGTGGGTGAATGAGCATGTGGCGGGTGTTTGTGGTCATCATACCTCTAAGCCCCCACCTAGAACCCCACTTCAACAATGGTACGGGCAGTGCGGTTCTGGTAGAAGCCGACCCCATCCTGTATCAAGCCAACATAAAAGCCCATTTTTGTTTCGCGCTGGAGGATAATCACCTGCCCAATAACCTCGACCTCTTCACCCGGCATTAGCCAGTCCTCCTCACCGGGTATTTTCCACTCACGCGGTGGGCGGTCTGACAATGCCCAACGGAAGGGGTACCGCTTGGGACCATCGCCGCTATTGGCATCCCAATCAACCCCAATGCGCCAAAAGCCGCCAGCATGGGAAGTGTACTGACCATCGGCAATGGAGGAAAAAACTTGGTCTGTGGTGTAGGTTGTGCCAGAGGGCGGTCCATAGGTGCGAATAGGGACAGTACCCGTGTTGCGAACGCGCATAGTGATGGTGATCATCCTGCCGAGCATCACCTGCTCCGGGGCTATGCTGGCATAGGTGATAGTCGCATCTGGTTCGCCAACCTCTTCTAGCTGAATAGCCTGCTCACGTTGGATGAGATTCCCGTATTCATCCTCGGCGGTAATTGTGCAGGTATACACCCCATTGGGCAGCATCGCTCCATCCGGGCGTTTGCCATTCCATATGTGGTTCCATTCGGCGGCTATCTGCTCCTCGCGGGTGAGGAGTGGGAAACTCTGCCCATTCGGTGTGGTAATGCCAATGCTCACCGTAGCAGTCACAGGCAACCGATAGGTTATTTCTGCCACATCGTCTATGGCATCGGCGTTGGGTGAGATGGTTGTGGGGAAGACCAACAAGTTCTCTATATCTGGCATAGCTGCTGGCACTTCGGCTATGGAGATGGGCAAACGTACTTCGTCATTGCCACACGTTTCGCTATACGCCTGCACCACCGCAGTATAGTCGCCAGCGGGTAGCAACTGTCGTTGGATTACCGGGTCATTGGTGGGGACGGTGCCATCAAAGCGGAGCGTGTAGGGCGTATCCGATGGGAAGCGTGGCTCATCCTTCCGCAGCACATACCGGTTATCTTGGGCATCTTCCAAAAAGACTGTCACTTGGGCATTGCAGCCTATGGTATAGCGAATGTCTAACGTTTCCCCCTTGCCAGAAGGATACAGCGTATCGGGAGTGACAGCCACATCCGAAAGGGCGTTTTGGGTTGCACAACTTGCAAGCAGCAAACAACCTGCCAGACCGAGCAGGTAACGGGTGAAAATCTGCATTATCTGCATCATAGGAATTTCGTTTAGGTGGTTTGTTCTTCTTCTACATTACTGAGTACGCGGTGCGCCCGCAATGCCAGCCACATAGCAAAGTGTTCCTCCGCATCTTCAAGGTTCATTCCGCTAATTTGCTGGATACGGTCTAGCCGATAGAGGAGCGTATTTCGATGAACATGCAGCGCATCGGATGTGGCACGAAGATTGCCCAAATTGTTGAAATATTCTTCTAAGGTTTTGAGCAATTCCCCCCCTTGCTTGCGGTCATAGGCAACGAGTTTGGAGAGCGTTTCCCGATAGAACGTCCACATCTCCGGGCTTTCCCGCAACAGCACAAGCAATCGATAGACCCCCAAATCGCTAAATGCCAAGAGCCTTTGGGTACCAAACAACTGTCGCCCAAGTTGCAACGATTGCTCCGCCTCCTTGAGCGTATTAGTCCAATCCATAAGCGAGGGAGCGGGAGTTCCCATTGCGAGAATCAGCCCCTCGTAATCTTCCGTCAACCGTTCGCGTAAAGCATCAGCAAGCTCACGCGGACGAGTGGCGGCATCTTGTATGGGGAGCATACAAAGGATGGCATGTTCTCGACGAACAAGCGGTGCCGCTACTCCACGACGGTTGAGTTCCGTCTGGATACTGCTAATAAGTCGGCTCTGCATAGAAGGGGTACTCTGCTCAAGATACAGCAGCAGCGCAACATAGGGACGGGAGAGATCGTAGCCTAGCTCTTCGCCACGCTGTATCAAGGTCGCAGGGTCGGCAGGTGGGCCGGCGAGCACCATAGAGAGAAAATCGCCCCGCAGCCGATCTTCTGCCGCTTGCACCGCTTGCTCTTTTGCAAAGACGAGGGCTAAGGCTGCTGCCCCTTGGGTAGCCGCTAGTCTATCCCACTCATCCAATTTTGCTGCTGCGATGGCAAGGTAGCCGCTTGGGTACTCTGTTGAACCTATCGGCTCAACCCAAATTTGCTGGTTGAGCATAGAGCTATCTCCCTGGCTCTTGGGACGCAACGATTGCAATGCCACTCGTCCTTGCCCCTGTCCAAGCTGTACCAACAATTCACCATTGGCAGCATAACACCCAATACAATGACCGGTACGTTCTTCTAGCGTTTGCAAAAGGTCTACCATGCCGGTTTCCGAGAGGGAGCGTTGGGTTAGGAGATTGTAGAGTTGAGCACCGCGCCGTTCAAGCTGAGCTTCGTAGTCGCTAATTAGTCGGGCTACCTCGCGCTCAACTTCGCGCAGATCGCTGCCGTCTGGGAGTTGTAGCAGCGGGAGATGTACGGCATCAGCTGAGGCGATGTCTTCTGGCTTGAGTGCTCCCATAACGGCTATGGCAGCCACAGGAGCCTGCGACAATCGCCGTATCAGGTTTGCCAGGGTGAGTCTATTATCAAGGGCTTGTACTGCTTCTACTGATAGGAGTGCGATTTCCCCCCCCCGCAAGTCAACAAACGCAGGGAGTTTGGTTCGCATCATGACCGCCCATGTCACTTGGTGGGTCATGGCTGAAACCCCCGCTGCTATGTTGGTCTCTGGCGGCAGGGCTAGTCGTACTATATCACGAACGGTTACTGGCATTGCCACGCAACGTCTCTCCTTTTATTCTTCCAAGTAGTCAGGAATGTACAAAAGATTACGGCTTTTCTTTTGTGCAATTATACCATATAACACGGTGATTAGCGTATTCAGGGGGATGTTTGTAGTATTGAACCGTAGGTAAAATGGGAGCATTTGTAGGAAATATACAAGAGCACCAATTGCCCCGCGTTCTGCTAAACGAGCCGTGAGGTTCAACGAGCGGATGTATGTGTCTAGGGGTAGGTCTCGTTGTAGAGCCGTTGCATGCAACGGCTTTTCCCCCCATCCCCTAACCCCGCGTCCCACCGCGGGGAGAAGGGAGTCTTGTTGCCCCCCATCCCCTAACCCCGCGTCCCACCGAGGGGAGAAGGGGAAAGAACGGCTCCCCCTCGCCCTTTATGGGAGAGGGGGCAGGGGGAGAGGGTGTCGAGAGGGGGCAGGGGGAGAGGGTGTCGAGAGGGGGCAGGGGGGAGAGGGTGTCGCCCTATGGGAGCGGGGGCAGAGGGGAGCGGGTGGACAAGAAGGGCAAAATTTCTTTGATTGTGCGACTTTGACCTAGCCCTATCCATACGTAGGGGCATGTTGCACTACCAGAACAGTGTGGTACCATAAGGCAGGGTATCAACCATGTTGTATGGCTACCCTATACACTCGTCTATACAACACAACGCAAAGTGAACGAGCAACGGAGGCAGCTACATGCAAAATAGCATGACGACAACCCAACGACAATACCCATGCCTGCTAGTCCTTTGGATAAGCATACTCTTCTTGTTGGCAGCATGCACGGGCGCAGCAGAGCAAGAGCCAACATCCGCTCCAAGCGATGACATCGCCTTCCAACCCCCCACACAGGGAACTCGCATAGAGCCTCCGCGTGAGGTGGCGGATTTTACCCTGACCAGCAGCGACTCTACCCCCATCAGGTTAAGTAATCTCTATGGGAAGCCCATGATGCTCTACTTTGGATACACCTTCTGCCCCGATATATGCCCGACCACCCTAGCAGAATTAGTGCGGGTCAAGCGCAATCTTGGAGAACAAGGCGATGATGTTTCGTTTGTATTCATTAGTGTGGATGGAGAGCGCGATACCCCCCAGGTCATCAAAACCTACCTCGCCGCTTTTGACGAAGATTTCATTGGGATGACAACGGATGATGAAAAGACTATCCGCAAGATTGGCGTAGATTATGGCTTGTTTTTTGAAAAGCGTAAGGTAGAGGGAACGAGTGCCGATTATTTGGTAGATCATACCGCCGCTACCTTCCTGCTGGACAGCGAGGGTCGATTGCATACCATCTATGGATATGGCACTCCTGCCCAGGTAATTAGCGATGATATCCTCGCTATGCTAGAAACAGAACAGGAGATGAAGCAATCCCCATGAAAACACCTCGTATCTTTCTCCACGGATTAGAGGGGAGTAGTCGTGGGTTCAAAGCAACCTACTTACGACAACTTTTCCCCGACATCCATACGCCTAATTTTCAAGGTACGCTGGAAGAACGTATGGAGCAGCTTGTCCCGTTGCTTGATACCGCATCCAATTGGGTCATTGTCGGGTCGAGCTTTGGTGGCTTGATGGGTGCTCTCTATACCTGCGCCAACCCGCGGCAGGTACAACGGCTCATTTTACTGGCACCAGCCCTTACCCGTCCCCAATTTGCCTTGCAACCCCCGCTTCCTGTCTCTCCCCCAACAATTATCTATCACGGCGAGCACGATACTGTCGTGCCAATTGAGCCGGTGCAAGCCCTAGCAGAGCAGACGTTCATCAATCTGTCTTTTTATGTCGTAGATGATGACCACTCGCTACGCAAGACGGTTCAGGCGATTGATTGGGAAAAGCTCTTATAGGCAACCTAAATTATGGGGGCAAGGCTGTTGGGCTTTCAGGGGTCGCCCAGGGATAGGGGCAAAGAAGAGCCTAACGGCTTGCTATCTTAGGGTTTCCGTGGTACTGTTGAAAGAGAAGCATCTCTACCTTATGTGCTTTTCATACAATAGTCATCTTGTCCCCCAAAAGCTACCTTGACACTGAACGTTTGTTCTATTAAAATAAGAACATATTTTCCCCTTTCAACAGAGGAAACCATGTTTTTGGCAAGCGACAAACCAAAAGTGAGGTAGCGTATGGGTGTTACAAGTGAGCGATTACCAACACAACTTACCCGACCACGGACAGCACCGTCTGTCCATCCTGGTCTGGTGCTAATAGCCTATGGAATCACGTTTATTTTGGCAGCATTGGCAATTCACCAAATTGTCGGCTCTGTTATTGGTTGGGGGCAGGTTCGGCTTGACGACCTTCGCTATGGTCGTCCCCGCACCATGCACCTCAACGGCGTTGTCGGACACGGCGATTCCGCCGACAACCCCACCCACTTCATCGCGCTGAATTTGCAGCGGCAAGTGGTAGTCCTAGAACTACCGGGTGGTGATGCGAACAGTATCCGCAGCCTACCAGGACCCTACCTGTTTGGCGACAATCAAGAGCTAACGCCGGTCAACCTCACGCTGCGCGATGTAGACCGCGACAAGCAACCCGACCTGCTCATTGTTGTGCAAAATGAGCAAGTTGTGTATCTCAACAAAGATGGGGCATTTCGTCTGCCAACAGTAGACGAACAACGACACATACAACACATTATCAAGGAGTCAGGACCGTGAGCACGAAGGATGGCTATTCGCCTAATGATGACCAGCATGAACGGCAAGCAACCCGTCAATCGCTCTTTGCCCGGACTAACAATGCGAAGAAGCCTCCCCAACTGCGCCAATCAATGCGGCATGGTTCCCCTGCACAGCAGCGTACTGCTGATCACAGTCCAACGACCAAACCGACCAGTTCGCTCTTTACTGAAGCAAAAAAGCGGGTCCGTCACTGTGATGATGGTATCCCTGATACATGCAAGACGGCACAGGCAACCCCGCCGCCCCCCAAGCGTCCAACCCATGTTGCCCCACGCAAGCCGCCGCCACCACCGCTCTTTGACCTGTCTAGCCCTAGTAATGACAACCAGCGGAACGCTTCCCGTCCTACGTTTCGGGGGGGACAATCTTTTCTTGACCTAGAAGATACCCCCTTTGAACAGGATGAGACATTTCGCACTGCGGCACCGCGCCGCCCCCCCCCTAGCATAACCAACGACTCCGTATGGCGTGAGTATGACGAGACCAACGCTATGCGTTATCAATTGGATTACCAGTATGCCAGACAATCGCCACTGGATATGCCAGGGGATATGTGGATACGCGCTCGCTCCTTTACCCAACATCAACCCATAATCCCGTTAGTGATTGTAGCCCTAGCCAGCATCATAACCCTGGTGCTGTTTGTACCGATAGGGGGACAAGCCCCCCTGAGCAACTGGTTAGGACCGCTCATTGGGCTTCCCGCTTCGAATAGCCAATCCTTAGCCACACCAAACGATGTCGGCAACTACCAACTGATTGGCGCACCAAGCCTCACTGCCGAAGAGGTAGACAGCATCCTAGTTGCCTATAATTCTCCGGCTGTCGGCACGGGAGAAGCGTGGGTATCCCTCGGCAAAAAGTATGGCATAGACCCGGCCTTTGCTGTAGCCTTCTTTATCCACGAGAGCAGCGCAGGCACACACCCCGGCTGGGCAGGGTTAAAGGACGATGGCTCAACCACGCACAATATTGGCAACATCATTTGTGCTGGCTATCCTACCTGTTATGGTCGTTTTCGTGATTACCCAACGTGGGATGAGGGTATTGAAGATTGGTATGACCTGATTGACCGCGAGTATATCAAGGGGCGCGGCACCGAAACGGTAGATGACATTTTGCCCATCTACGCGCCGGCGTTTGAAAACGATGTCAACGGGTATAGTACCGCCGTCAAAAACATGGTAGACTCCTGGCGCATCGGCTCCATGCATGGACGGGGACTCACCACCTCCACCCTACGCCCGGAGGGAAACCCCCTTCAATCTGCCAATACAGTAATGACCCAGGATTATGGCGTTGGTTCGCATGCTCCAGCGAATATCTGGGGAGCAGTAGACCTTGCGCTTGATAGCGATAACGATGGCACAGCTGACCCTTCGGGGACAGCCGGTAAACCCATCTACGCCACCCACAGCGGCATGATACGCACCCGCCGAAATACGTGGCCCGCCGGTAATCATATCTGGATTATCAACCTGCAATACAAGACCGGCTATGCCCACCTGCAAGATTTCGCCGTACAAGACGGACAACTCGTCCAACGGGGAGATTTGATAGGCTATGTGGGTTCTACCGGGCAATCTTCGGGTCCCCATCTTGATTACCAAGTGTGGCAAAAACAGGGCGGGCAGTGGGTCAATATGCATCCCGCCGAGTTTGGGACATTATCCCGCTAACCCTGCAACAATCCGCTCCCCCCTCTCGTCCTATGACCAATACAACAATGCACACCATTTGGAATGCATAACGTGACAAGGTTAAGAACGGCACGGGAGAACCCCCGTCCATCATGAGGAGCGAAGAGCATGCAGCAGCAACAACGACTAACACGTAGTACAACCGATGTTATTCTCACTGGGGTTTGTGGTGGGCTAGGGGAATATTTCAACATAGACCCGATTATCGCCCGACTCATCTTTGTAGTTGTTACCCTAGCCAGTGGTTTTGGGATACCCGCCTACATCCTGCTCTGGTTACTGATGCCAAAGGGCAAACAAGTTCCCATCAACACGGTACCAAACCCCCATGGAACATCTCAAGCTGCCCCCAATCCAGGAGTACAATCAGAACAGACGGGGCAGCCAGGAGCATTGGGGCAACCAGCACAGCCAGCACAGCCAACACAACAACCGGTATCCAATCAGCAGAGTAGCTCATATCAAGCCCCCCCGACTCCTGATGCCTATCGCTTTGACCCACAGACAGGGCAGCCAATCTCGCCTGCCACCCCTGCTACTGGCGAGACCATTAAGCTCGACTTGGATAACACATCGCACGCTTCGATGCAGTATCCCCCAAACGATGTGACCTTCCATACCACCCAGACAGAGCAACTCCAAGAGCGAAACGACAAATGGCGCAAACTTGGCTTGGTGCTGATGGGGGTCGGGGGACTAGTATTACTGAATCACTTTAACATAGGAATGAGCGTTATTATCCCACCCCTGATGATTATTGCAGGTGTTGTTTTGCTCAAGCGTAGCCAGTAGGCAACAGCCGGGTACCAGACAAAACCGTATCCATGCATGGTGAATCGAGGTTCATCATGCATGGGGCATAGTTGCTACCCATATCGCATTATCCCTATGAGCAGCAAACCTTCGCATAGCATCCCCTTTACCGTCCGCCAAGATTGGCGTGGCGGTTATACTTCTTTGTATGATGAATATACCTATAGGATTGCCGACCAGGATATTGAGGGGACTATTCCCCCGATGCTCCATGGTACGCTCTTTCGCAATGGCCCTGGCTTGTTTGAAATAGGCAAGACCCGTATTTTGCACCCGTTTGATGGCGATGGTATGGTGTGTGCCATTTCCTTTGACCAGGGACGCGCCCACTTTCGCAATCGGTTTGTTCGCACGGCAGGATTTGTGGCAGAACAGCAGGCTGGTCGTCCGCTCTACCGGGGTTTTTTTAGCACCAATCGGCAGGGGGGCATTGCCAACAACGCGCTTGATCTCACGATAAAGAATGTTGCCAATACCAACATTGCCTATTGGGGAGACCGGTTGCTTGCCCTATGGGAAGCGGGACTTCCCCACCGGCTTGACCCCACCACGCTTGAGACGCTGGCAGCAGATACGCTCGGCGGTTTGCTGGTAGAACGCCAAGAATTTGCTGCCCACCCGCGCATAGACCTCTGCTGCGCTCATGACGCGGGGAGACCCCATCTCGTTACCTTTGGGGTGCAGCCGGGACCGGCTACGGTTATCGTGGTGTATGAGTTCAATGTACAGGGGGAACTAGTCTATCGCCACGGCTACCGGTTGCTCAAGGTCTCGCTGATCCACGATTTTACCATTACGCCTGAGTACTGCGTCTTTCTGCTGAGTCCGCTTGGCTACAACCCGTTGCCCTTCATTATGGGCAGACGTACCGCGGGGCAGTGTTTTTACCTCCAGCGCAAGCCTATGAGCGTACTCCTAGCCCCGCGCCATCCTGATGGCGAAGTACACCTGCTAGAAGGCGGCAAAGAGGGGGTGTTTATCTTCCATCATGCTAATGGGTTTGCTGATGGTGAGGAGATTATCGTGGATTCTGTCTGCTATAGTCGTTTCCCCTCTATTCCCCCAGGGACAGATTTTCGGGAGGTCTTCTTTGATATTGTCCCACCTGGGAGGCTCTGTCGTTTTACGATCAATCCCCGTACCAAAAAGATAGACCGTCAGGTGTTGAGCAAGCATAGTGGGGAGTTTCCTACAACCAACCCTGCCTATCAGGGACACCCCTACCGCTACCTCTATTTGAGTATTGGCGAGTATGAACACCTCCATGCGCCGCTCCAAGCGGTGCTCAAGTATGACCTATTTACGGGTAGTTCGCAGGTATGGAGTGCTGCCCCACAGGGTTTTGTGGGAGAGGTAGTGTTTGTACCACGGACAGCAGGGACAGGCATGACGAGCCGTGAGGATGACGGTTGGTTGTTGGTAGTAGTATATGATGCGGCACGGCATGGCAGCGATGTGGTTATCCTAGACGCAGACAACCTAGCAGCGGGTTCTGTCGCCCGGCTCCGCTTGCCCCACCACCTCCCCCACGGGTTGCATGGAGGCTTTGTGCCACAGGTTTTCTCCCCCGTGAACGGGTAAGGTTAGCCAACCCCCGCCCCTTCCCCCCACGGTGGGACGCGGGGCTAGGGGCGGGGGGGATGGGGGCTGCACGGTGAAACGTTGGTTGCAACGGCTCTACAACCGGCTTACTTTGCAAATTGCCCCATGATGTTCCGTTTATATTGGTAGGAAAAGTAAATTTCGGCTATACTGGTAAGATAAGCGCACGTATAGGCACAAGCACATTGGTTTGGGTAGGCTTGTGGAGTTCAGATCGAGATTGACCCACGCGGAACCTCGCAACGCTGTAGTCGTTGTGCCACCGTGGTCAAAAAAGGTCTGTCTGTGCGTGTCCATCAGTGTCCTGTTTGCGGACTTGAGATAGACCATAATCTCAACGCCGCGAGAAACATTCTGGCTGTAGTGAGAAAAACTCAATCTGCTGGAACGTATCAATATGATGATGGCTATTGAGCCGTAATGAACACCCTATTTCAAGCACCTTAGTACTATTGCCTAGCCCGGCATATGCAGGTACAATACTCATGAGGATAACGGGTTGCTTGAACATCATAGGCTTGAGAAACCCCGTTTTTTATCACAGGAGATAGGAACCAAAGCATCTTTTTCACGGTTGCTTTTTTGAACTTATTGATTTTCCCATAAGAGGTAAGGGGGTATCGTATGAAAACCCAAGTGTATCGTATTGTTCGTCTACTGCTCTTGCTTTCCCTCGTTGTCGTGGGGAGCGGGATACCCGTATCAGCAGATTTGCGAGCTGCCCCCGCAGCAGATGATGGAGAAGCCCCCCTAGCAGTGGAAGCAGTAGAACACATCATGCTAGACAACGAAATAGAAACCTCCCAATTTGGTGGGGGCATATTTCGCCGTACTGCGCTGAGTGCAAAGGTCGCCACAAAGGTCGCTGGCAATGACCTGCCCGGTGCCATCCAGTTGATGCCGATTGGCGCACTCACCGAATTTGAGGTCATCAATGGTCGTCTGCCCGTTAAGATTGCCGATATGGGGGTTGTGACGATGGGCAATTACCTCATCATCATAGGCGGCAACAAACGGGTAGAGAAAAATGGGTTTATCACCTATGAGCGCACCAATGAAGTATGGATTGGCGAAGTAGACACCACCACCGGCATGCCACCGCTCAAAAGCGCGTGGGTACCGGATAGCCCCCTGCCAGCGGTGCAGACCAGCGCGATTGATGGGTTGATGGGCGATGACGTAGCCGAACTTTCCTACCCCGCAGTCGTTGGTATCCCCGATAGTCCAGGCAGCAGCGATGGCTATATCTATGTTGTTGGGGGATTGGTTGAGCCACCAGGCTTGACAGACAAGACCTCCAGTGCCGCAGTGCATGTTGGGCGGTTTGAAAACGGCTCCATAAGCTGGATAGCCAATGCCTCGCCGCTTTTGCCCAATCCCGACCTGTCCATACGTGATATAGTCCCAAGCTACGGCATCCACGGGGCAGAAATGCAGGCAGTGGAGGTAGGGAACAAAACCTACCTTTACGTCTTAGGTGGGCTACAAAACTACCTAGAAGAAAGTGTGCTTGGATCGCCATACATCTTCTATGCTGAAATGGGAAGCGATGGCAAGCCCAAACACCCCGAAACGGGCGACCCCGGTTGGGCAGTAATGCGTCAGAAAGATAGCGATACTCCCATCTTGATACCCTCACCAGAGGGTGCGCCGCTCCAAGACGCAGGGCTATGGTTTGCTTCTTCTGTCGTGTATGTAGGCATAGACGATGCAGGGCGAGATCAAGACCCTGCCATCTTTCTCTTTGCAGGACAGCGGCGAACAGATGATGTTAAACAAGTATCACGGTATAGCAAGACTATCCACCGGGGGATGGTGCAAGATGACGGTAGAATAACCTGGGATTGGCAAGGGAATTTATCACAAAATCCCCTCACCAACCTTGAGGCAATAAGCTACCAACAGAACGTCTACCTACCGGGCGGTATGCCAATGATCTTTGACGAAGGACAATCGGAATGGTCCTCTGATACAGAATACCAAGAGGTGCTGAGTAACTTTATCAATGAAGAGCTAGAACCAGATGCCGAAATTGGCTTTCGCACCAATGACATGAAGCGCAGCCGGCAAGATCACGGGGTCTCTATCATACCTGCCACACCAGCCAAGGCTAGTGACACCACCCTTGCCTACTTTTACGTGGTAGCGGGGCGTAGCGATACCAACCCCAACACCGGCAAAGGCACCGACCCTGACGATGAGTATTCCAACTATGCCACCGATACGTTGCTCTTTAGCCGTATAGACCCCGACGATGCTACCCCTATCTATTCAACCAATGGGGGGTGGTATTACTCACGCAACATAGACGTATCCAAATACAACAACCCAGAGACCAACAAAACCGACATGGTAGGGGTTACATGGTCGGCTGCGGTAAGCCGTACTACTGAGATAACCAGCGACATCAGGCTAGAATACCGCATAGATAACCTAGGCTGTGATAACCCAAAGGTGTTTGGGGATGCTGATTCTAGTCAATGGCGCACTCTGACCAGAACGCTGGAATTGACAACCACTGAGCAGGCGTATTTCTCCCAGGGGACTGGCAACAACAGCGTGGATATGCAAGAGTCAGATCGCCAAGACAAGATAGCCTGTTTCCAGTATCGAGCACAACTGATGACGGCGCACAAGAATTATACCCCCCTCCTGCTCAATGTGGGAATAAACATCCTCACGGACAAGAAACCCGACCTGTGGGTAGAAGAGATTGCCCCCCAAAAGTCTGATACGGGCAACCAGTTTGTGGGGCTAGATGTGACGTTGCAAAACCTGTTTGAGGAAGACCGGGATAAGACGGGAGATGCCAATATTGACGGATTGTCAAACCCCAAAGATTTCTTTGTAGATTTGTATATCTTTGCGCCAGGACAGCAGGAGTTTACCGCCAAGAATCCCCCGGAAATGCCGTTTATTGAGGGGCATACAGAAGATGTTGAAGCCCTCCATCACTTCTATGCCACGATTGAACGCAATCAGATGAAAGCAGAGAGCACCTTCCCTCCTAACCCCGATGACCAATCGGTGTGGGAGAGTGAATGGGAAAATCTCGATCCTGAAGGCGATAGCGTGGCAGAGGTGATGAAATCTATAACCGACACCGAAGTACATACCGCATGTGTTGTGGTAGATTCCTACGTCGAGAGCATGGAGAAGTACAATCTTTGGCCCAATGGGTATGTGAATGAATGGGTTGAAACCAACAATTTCCATTGTGAGCCTATCCAGTTAGATTTTGTCCCAGTGAAAGTCTGTGTGCAGCCCATACCAGACGAAGAATCCCATGCCAAAGAGTTTGACAAGGAAATCAACGGACCATTGAAGGCAACGTTTATGATCTCGCGCACGGTAGACCGCGGCGAAGACCTCAAGGTGTTTTTGGACTTCAAGGGAACAGCCTCCGTTTCGCCTACCCAGAAAAACAACTTACCTGACTACCGGTTTGAAGAGCAGGATGGCAAAACCATTGTGCATGTAGATCAGACCCCCGGCTGGATTACCATACCGGAGGGTAAACTTGACGTAACATTTGAGTTTACGCCGGTAGACGATGAGATGCAAGAAGGGGACGAGACCGTGAAGATCGTTATTGTAGAAACGGAAGATGGTCCCTACGTGCCAGAAGGCGTACCAGGGACGTTCTGTCAGCCCTCAGCAGAACTCTTGATAGAAGATGACGATTGGTACATCTACCTGCCAATCGTGATGAAAGAGTAGCCTAGAGGGGCAGGCTTTCAAGGGTAGGCCGGTTGGAGAGCCGTTGCATGCAACGGCTCTCCAACCGAACCGTGAGGGTCAACGAGCGGCAGTATGCCAGCGAGGGTAAAAGGGGCATAGCCCAAGAAAACGACAAGAGGTCGTATAATAGAATAGGTAGTACACAAGGGGCAGAAAAGCCGCAGCACAAAGTGGGAAATATCCCGTTACTGATGCAGTTATTGTCAGCCTGTGCTATAATGCATACAGTAGGTGGTTTAGCTATCTACAAGCTCTAAGCTATGGTACTGGCTTGATAGGGAGAAAATAGGTTCATGAGTCGTATTGTGGTGATAGTGGTCGTAATCATCGTCTTGTTGGGGGCTGTCGGGGCAGGGCTATACTTCTTTGGTCCTGATGAACTGAAACAACAGATAGGGCTAGGGGAACCAACGCCTGTGCCGGAGGGCCCAGCCCCTACGCCAACAGAAGACCCTGGGGTGGATATTGTCGTTGCCAAGATTGACTTGCCTATTGGGACGTATATAACCGATACGCAAGCCTTGCTTGACGTAGAAAATATCAGCACCCTACGCTATGAAGAACGGGCAGAGATGCTCTTCCGAGAGGCTGAGATAGGCAAGATACGCGAGATGGTCTTGGATGTACCGCTCTTTGCGGGAGATCCGCTAGAAAAGGACTTTCTTTCTCTGCCGGGTTTGTCGCAGCGTATCCCGACACCAGAGCCAGATCGCCCACGCCCCAAAGCCTTTCCCTTGGAAGTAGACAAGTATACGGGGGTGGGAGACCAGATAATGGTTGGCGATAGCGTAGATGTGGTCGCTACTTTCGTTATGCAGCGGACTATTTACAATCCTCCAGAAAAACAACAGGTTGGTCCAGGTTCTGGCGGAGCCGAGCAAGAAGCTCCCGAACCCGTAGATGGGGAAGAGGAAGCTCCCCCGGTAGATCAGACCGGGTCGAGTACGATACTCCCCTCACTCGATGATAACGAAGAGTGGGTGAGGAGCAAAACGACCCAAGAATTTTTTAGCACAAAAACGATTGTGCAACGGGCAAAGGTGTTGGCAATCTTGCGTCCGCCCCCTCCGACTCCCGTGCCGGTGTCTGAAGAAGATCAACAACCAGAAGAGGAAGATGCCGAAGAAGCTCCCCCACCAACGGCGACACCAGAGGATGGTGGACCGCCAACAACGGTAACTGAAGGGACATGGCAAGTAGTATTGGCATTGAATGACCAGCAGACAGAGATTATTTCGTTTGCCCAATTGTCAGGAGCAGAGCTGACGCTCGTCTTGCGTGGTGCCGGTGACAATGTGCATGAAGAGACCCTGGGCGCAACATTTGACCTGATGCTCTCGGAGTTTGGGTTGCCTATGCCAGAGCCATACAAACCGTATATCTACCCGGTAGAGGTGTTGCAGCCAGAGCCAACCCGCACACCAGCACCAGAAATACGCATACCATAACAGAAACCACCGGCTGGTTAGGTTGCACGGTTCGGGGAATAGCAGAAAGACTTTTTTTCAAAGGGGTATATTAAGGGGTATATTATGGCAGAGGGTGATACAATTACCGTAATGATCGTTGATGATGTCGCCGACACCTGTGACCAATTGGAGAAGTTGCTCTTCTTTGAAAAGGACATCCAGGTTATTGGCAAGGCACACAATGGTCGTGAAGCGGTAGAGCAAGCAAAGAAGCTCAAGCCAGATGTCATTCTCATGGACATTAACATGCCAGAGATGGACGGCATCGCGGCGACTGAGGTTATCAGTACTGAAGACCCAAACATTCAAGTCATCATCATGAGTGTGCAGGGAGAGACAGACTACCTGCGCCGCGCTATGTTGGCAGGAGCGCGGGAATTTCTCATCAAGCCTGTGGGCGCAGATGAGTTGTATAAATCTATTCGGCACGTCTACAAGCTCGGTGCTTCTCGCCCCCGTTCTGTTGCCCCCGCCGCTGGCGGTGCCGAATCTGCTGCGCCAGTTGATAAGGGACCACGCGGGCAGTTGTTTGCTGTCTATAGCCCCAAGGGGGGGACAGGGACATCTGCTATAGCCGCAAATTTGGCTATTGCCCTGCGCCAGTTTACCAACAAGAAAGTGGCATTGGTAGATGGCAATCTCGTACTTGGAGACTTGAACGTCATGATGAATATGGTGTCCAATGCCACTATCATAGACCTTGCCCAACGTATCAATGAGCTAGACGCAGATTTGCTCAACGATGTGATGGCAACCCACAATTCCCAGGTCAAGGTGCTGCTCTCACCCCCCAACCCCCAGGATGGCGAGAATGTGACGGCAGAACATCTCAAGATGATACTTGACTTAATGCACAAGGAATATGACTACATCGTTGTTGATACCCAATCATCCTTCCAGGATCGCGCCCTAGCGGTGCTAGATAGTGCCGACCAGATTTTGGTGGTGATGACGCTGGAGATGACCTGTATCAAAAATATTAAGCTCTTCCTAGAAGTGGCAGAATTATTGGACTATCCTAGCGAAAAGATTTACCTGATATTGAATAAAGCTGATAATCGGCTTGGTATCCGAGTCGAAAATGTGGAGAACAATATTAAGCACAAGATAGGCTTACAAATCGGCAACGCGGCGCACGAAATTACCCTGTCTATCAATCAAGGGGTGCCCATGGTCATCTCCAATCGTGATCACCGTGTTTCCAAAGATATATTTGCCCTGGCACGAGAAATAGCAAACCTCGCTCCTGTTGAAGATGGAGCATCGCCCATAGAACCGGCTCCAGCCAAGCCCACCCCGAAGAAGAAAACCGGGTTGCTTGGGCTGTTACGTTCGTTGTTTTAGGCGAACAGAGGAAGGCAAACCATCGTCTTATGAGCAGGTAGCAAATCAAGTAAACGATGGTCGTTAGCGTATGATGTTGGGACGTAACCCCGCAGCCAGGAGGGGAGAGCGGGGTTTTTTCTCCCCTATTTTTAGGGGTTGTCGTAGAGGTTTTTGGTCGTCAGGTTAAGGGGCTATTGGTGAAGTATGGAGGTTTTTCATGTCCTTGTTAAAGCGTATCGGTTCTAATTCGAGTAGCACACCAGCGGAGAGTCCGCCAGAACCAAATAAAGCCAATGATACTAATGGGCAACAGCAGGTTAAAGCATTGGCAAAAGATGTGCGGAGTATTGCAACACGCACCCCAAAAAAAGGTGATAATGATCTTGAGCGCTTTACTATGCTCAAAGAAACCGTCCAGACAAAACTGCTTGATGAAATGGGCCCAGGGGGGGCAGCCAATGCAGATAAGCGCAAAATTCGAGAAATTTTCATGTCGGTGCTGGATAATGAGAGTATTGTGTTGAGTCGGATTGAGCGGGACAACCTGCTCAATAGCATTATCGCAGATATTCTGGGGCTTGGTCCGTTAGAATTGTTGCTCTCTGATGAAGATATAAGCGAAATTATGGTCAATGGTCCCAAGCAGATATTCATTGAGCGCAAGGGCAAGCTCACGCTGAGTGATGTCACCTTTCACGATGACAACCAAGTATTGCACGTTATAGACCGCATTATCGCCCCGCTTGGTCGCCGTATTGATGAGTCGTCACCAATGGTAGACGCTCGTCTCAAAGACGGTAGTCGGGTGAACGCTATTATCCGTCCGCTCGCCCTCTGTGGGCCAACGATCACCATCCGAAAGTTTAAAACGGACGCGCTGACGATTGATAATCTCATTGCCTTTAAGAGTGTCACGCCAGACATGGCGGATTTTCTTGGCGCAGCGGTGGTAGCACGATTGAATATTGTAGTCGCTGGTGGTACGGGTTCCGGCAAGACGACCTTGCTCAATATTCTGTCCAACTTCATTCCCGATGATGAACGGGTGATTACCGTCGAGAATGCTGCCGAGTTGCAATTGCGTGGGTTACATGTGGTTGGGCTAGAATCTCGCCCCCCCAATGTAGAAGGCAAGGGCGAAGTGACTATCCGGGACTTGGTAATTAACTGTCTTCGTATGCGTCCTGAGCGGATTATCGTTGGGGAGTGTCGGGGTGGGGAGACGCTCGACATGCTCCAGGCGATGAACACGGGTCACGATGGCTCAATGACGACAATTCACGCCAACACCCCAAAAGACGGGGTAGCCCGTATTGAAACGATGTGCATGATGGCCGGTATGGACCTGCCGCAGCGGGCTATTCGGGAGCAGATTGTCTCGGCGGTAGAGGTCTTTGTGCAGGCTTCCCGTCTCAAGGATGGGAGCCGCAAAGTGGTCTCCGTGACAGAAGTACAGGGTATGGAGGGGGATATTGTGGTGTTGCGGGATATTTTCGTCTTTGAGCAGAAAGGGCTTGACGAAAAAGGCAAAATTATAGGCTCGCAACAACCCACCGGGGTACGGCCACGGTTCTTAGAAAAATTTGAGGCGATGAATATCTTTCTGCCGCCGAATATCTTTGGGACAGGAAATTAACCGACAAAATAGCCCTCTCTTGGTAGGTTCCTACCAGTGTATTGAGAGGCAGCTTTTTGCTCCATATAGCATAAGATAGCTGGCAGCAGAAAGCGATGGTGTTAGCGAGGAGGGTTCGGTTGTGTTAAAGAAACTCTTTAAAAAAGGGGAAGACCTTGACAGACTAGCGAAGTTTGTTGGGGAAGAAGAGGCTTCCGAAGAGTCCAAAACCAGTAATGAGGCGATAGAAAAACTTGATAGTGCTGTCGTCAAGAGTTCGCGGGGCAGCAAAATTGCCCGAATGTTGGCGAGTGCTGATCTCAAACTGCGGGTCGTTGAATTTATGGCTATCAAAATAGCCGTGGGGTTTTTGGGGACTGGGTTAGGCCCCCTCATGGCACGGCGGTATGATGATAACGGCAATTTTGAGGGATTCGAGATGCGAGTGCTCATAGCCGTTGGGATTGTCGGTGCTGTTATTTTTTCTTTGTTGCCCAATATGTATGTCAATATGCGGGCTAAGGGTCGGGTCAAGACGTTTAATTCCCAACTTGGTGATACCATTACGATGATGGCAAACTCGCTCCGTGGGGGGTATAGCTTCTTACAAACGATGGACCTTGTTGGCAATGAAGCCCCGCAACCTACCGCAAATGAGTTTAAGCGGGTGGTGCAGGAGGTGGGGTTGGGGCGTACTTCTGCCGAAGCCTTAGATAATTTGCTCAAACGGATGCCCTCAGATGACCTAGACCTAATGATTACCGCGGTGAATATTCAGCACGAGGTTGGGGGTAATCTGGCGACTATTCTTGATTCTATTGGGCATACTATTCGGGAACGAGTGCGTATTAAAGGGGAGATCAAGACATTGACGGCGCAGGGTCGTCTATCGGGCTATGTGATTACCGGTCTGCCTATTGCTATGGCGTTTTACATTACGATGGTCAACCCGGAATACATGGCACCGATTTTTGAGTTTGGAATGCCGCCGGATGCGTGGTGTTGTCTTCCTGTCACTTCGCTGTTCTTTATTGCCATAGGCTATGTCGTGATGATGAAGATTGTGGATATTGAAGTGTAATTGTGAGGTACTATTATGGTCGTGTATATCGTTATTGGGGTGGTTTTACTGGTCATCGTTGGGGTTGTGATCAAAATGGTTGTCCTGAAAGACAAGAATGTTGAAAGCATTGATGATCGGTTAAGCAAATTTACCGAGTCTACGCTTACGCTTGAGGACTTGGAGCTAGATCAGCCCTTCACGAAGCGGGTGCTTATTCCCCTGGGGCAGTTGATCCTAAACAATCTGGGGAAATTTGGCCCCAAGCAAAATATGGATAAGGCAAAGGGGCTTATAGCCGCTGCGGGTAATCCTGGCGGGTTGACCCCCGTGACCTTTATGGGTATTCGTATTGGTTTGGCGGTTGGGTTGACGGTTGTCTTTGGGATTGTCACCTTTGCTACGATGGGTGATGATAAGATGACGGCATTGATGTATACTGGGCTTGGGTTGATGCTTGGGTATATGTTGCCTGGTACGTGGCTTGGTTCTAAGATTAAGGAGCGCAAGAAGAACATTGTGAAGGCATTACCTGATGCGCTTGACCTGCTGACGATTAGTGTGGAAGCGGGGCTTGGTTTTGACCTTGCGCTCAAGCGTGTGACGGAAAAATGGGATGATGACCTGAGCCGTGAGTTTCAGCGGGTCTTGGCAGACATCAGCTTGGGCAGGAGCCGCCGTGATGCGCTGCGGGATATGGCAGAACGCTGCGATGTTGAAGACGTGCAAATCTTTACCTCGGCTATCATCCAGGCAGAGCAGCTTGGGGTGTCTATTGCCAAGATTCTCAAATTGCAGTCTGACCAGATGCGGGATCGTCGGCGGCAGCGGGCAGAGGAAAAAGCGCAGCAAGCTCCAGTGTTGATGCTCTTCCCGATGGTGTTCTTTATCTTCCCATCTATCTTTGTGGTTATTCTTGGCCCTGCCGTCCCCAAGATTATGAACAGTGCCGGGGGGGTCTAGGGGGTCGGGGGCAAGGGGAATTGGGTATATTCCTGGTCTAATAGAAGGATTCTCTGTTGTGGGGTGTTTTGGTGGTGTCGCCACCAAAGCACCCCACACGATAAGAAGCTATGAAACAAATTGTCATTGTCAATGAAACGCAGGGGCAGACCCTAGCAGAATGTTGTGATGTCGCCAATACGTTTTTCACCCGCGGACGTGGTTTGCTAGGCCGGGCTTCGTTGGAGCCGGGCGAGGGGCTATTGCTCTATCCCTCTGCTAGTATCCATATGTTCTTTATGAAGTTCTCTATAGATGTGTTGTTTGTAGATGCTGCTGACTATATCGTTGGGCTACGGGCGGATGTGCCGCCGGGTTTGCCCTATGTTGGTACCCGCGGCGCACGCTATGTCATAGAGCTGCCCGTTGGGACGATTGCCCATTCTGGTACGGTTGTGGGAGATCATTTGCAAGTGCCGGCATGGTTGCATAGCAATGGGCATAATGGATAGGAGATCATCGTCTCCTTCTCTTTGGGGCATTGGGCTTCTCCTCTTTTGCGTTTTTTGCGTCACGTTGGTTGGCTACCTTGTGACGCTCACCCAGGTGCATACCTTTGATGCCCTCTCCTATGTGCTCGACGTAGACCGCAAACCCTGGCAAGAACTCTTCCACCCCCACCACCTCGCCTATGGTCCGCTTGGGGCTCTGGTGCGGCAGGTGGGGTTTGCTGTGGGGTATACCGGTAGTGTCCTTGTGTCGTTGCAAGTGGTCAATGCCATAGCGGGGGCAGCAGGGGTGACGCTGTTTGCTGCGCTTATTTTCTGGCGGGTGCAGCGGGTAGATGTCGCGTTGACGGGGGCGTTGTTGCTCGGCAGCAGCTATGCCTATTGGTACTATGCCATTGAGGTTGAAGTCTACACCATTGCTGCCTTGCTCCTGGTCGGTGCGCTTTGGCTGATGCTGCGGGTGTTGCGCCAGCCAAGTGTGACAGAGGTAGCGTTGCTTGGGGTGGTGCATGGGGGGGCGGCACTCTTCCATCAGACCAATGTGCTGCTAGGTGTCCCCATTGGGCTAACCCTGCTCTTGGCAGCAAAGCCACCCACGCCACCAACAGCGCAGGATGGGGAACAGAGCGGGGGGCGGGGGCGGCTTTGGCTACAGCTTGCGCTGGCGTATGCAATGCCATTTGTGCTGATTGTCGGCGGCAGCTATGCGCTGGTAGCCCTGGGCATTAGCCGTTTTGGTTCATTCCAGGAGTTTTGGGAATGGCTGACTGCCTATGCCCATACCGGCTGGTGGGGAGAGCCAATCACGCCCCAAACGGGGCAAGATTTTCTATTTGGAGTGTCTGAAACGCTGGCAAAGTCCGGCGGTATGTGGTTGTGGCTGGTGCTGGTCGGGATAGTGCTGTTCAATGGCAAGCGTTTGGTGCAACACTATGGGCGCGAGGTAGCGGTGTTGGCAACGTGGCTTGTGGTCTATGCGCTCTTTTTCCTGTGGTGGGAGCCGCGCAATCGAGAGTTTTGGATCGCCAGTATGCCGCCTATGTTGCTGCTGGTTGCTCTCGCGTTGGTTGCTGGCGGTAAGCGTGGGTCTGCTCCTATCATCTCAGCCCAACGGTTTGTAGGTGTGGGGATAGTGGGGGCAGTTGGCATCATCGCCCTGTTCATCAACGTTGAAGATATACGCCAGCGTAGCACAGCCGACATGGATATTCACCGCAACGTTACTAACAACTTAGCGGCGGCGAGTGAGCATGAGGATTTGCTGCTCGTGGCGGATCAGGTGCAAGCCCTCTACCTAGACTACTACGAGTCCCGTCCGCATAGCTGGTCGCTCAATCAGGCGTTGTTTGCCAGTGGGGGGGATTGGCAGCAGGCGTGTGGGCAGGTGCGTGGGATGATAGAAGCGGCATTAGCAAGGGGTGCCGCAGTCTTTCTGGCGGATGAGGTATTGCACCCAACGCCAGATGAGGTCGCCTGGAGTGACCCAGTGTTGAAACGATTTGCCCTCCAGCAGGCTGAGGTGACAGCCTGTTTTGCCGTGTATATACCATATATGCAGCCGCTGTCATGGGGGGGCAGCGAGGTAATGGCATTTTCCCGTTTGCCCAATGCGCTAGAAATGGCAACGGGTGAGGGGTGGGATTTCTCGGCGGGGCGATGGGGGTGGCAGGCAGAGCGCATCACGGATGAGCGGTTTGTAGATGAGGGGTGGGATTTCTTACCTGGGGTAGACCCGGTGTTGAAAAGCCCGGTGATGTCGCTAGATACTGCGCGGTATGAGTCGATAGAGATACGCATGGCGGCTTCGGCAGCAACGACTGCTACAGCGAAGTTTGAGCTCTTCTTTCGTGATAACCAGGGGCTGGTGGATATGCAGACGGCGGTTGCCCGCACGTTGGAACGGGCGCAAGCCCCGGCGTATCATGAGAAGCTGTATGGTATCTCGTTGTATGGGCGCGAGGGATGGGAAGGGGTCATGTCTGGTTTTCGGTTTGACCCAATAGGCGAGGGGGATGGGGGGCGGGTGCGGTTGGAGTCGGTGCGGTTGGTGCTGCGCTAGGGTATTTTGCTTAGCCCCGCGTCCCACCGAGGGGAGGGAATCGGAGAGACGTAGCATGCTACGCCTCTACAAGCGGAGAGGGAGCAGGGCGAGCGGGATGTATTCCCCTATTTCACCATTGATTCCTTTATCTAATCAGCACAAAGGAATTGAGGAACGCCCCAAATAGGTCGCTTGTATCCCCCCCCGTTTTCGCAGCAACCGAGATGGTGTACATACGATTATCCACTAAGTAAATACGTATTCGCACATCAGCATCAAATGCATCTTGTACCGGCATCGTAGCGGAAATATTTCGTCCAGGATGGTCGCCTATTTGAATGTCTTCTGAAGAATCCAGCGTTGCCTTCATCGTATCAAGCACTTCTGTTTGATGGTCAAGCAAAAGTTCCTCTTTAGCAGCATCATCAAGTTCAAACGTTGATTCTTCTAGGTCTTGATAGCGCACCTGGAACACCACATCATCAACAATGAGAGAGTAGCGTTTGCCATCTTCCATGTCTTCTTCGATGTATTCCTCTGATGGAAAGGAGATAATAAACCCCCCATCCATAGACATAAAGGATTCCCACGTATCCGTATCCATAAGGACGCTCGTTGTAGCATCATCACTAAAGGGATCCCCCACATCATCAAACGAGTCATCGTCCATCATATCTTCTTGGGCAAGGTCAAAGTCGCCAGCGTCTACCTCTACTCCTGCTTCAAGCACATTGATTGAAGCAAAGGTTAGGTCTATCCACTCACCCCCATCTTGTGTAGCATTGGGGTCACGGGCGTAGATGTGGTAGCTTGCTAGGGGGATAGTATCAAAGACGAAAACCCCTTCATCATCTGTTTGGGTCATTTCACTAAGCAGCAGGGTTTCACACGGGGTCTCCTCAAAAATGAAATTGCCCATCTCGCCGCAAATCTGCACGGAAGTATCTGCAACAGGCGTATCACCGTACAGAATACGTCCCCGCATACTAGCAACGGTGGGGGTAGCTGCTGGCGGTGGCAAGGTTGGATTACCCTTTATCGCCACCGATGCTAGGTGCGACTCCGCAATGCCAGAGGTAGAAGGCACCGCTATATTCCACCCGCCATTGCCATCCTGCACAGCAAGCCCATATTCGGTGGCTATCCAGACATGACCAGATGCATCTACGTTCATGTCCTTCACTTGGTCGCTTGGCAACCCATCTTCAAGCGTGAGGTCACTCCAAGATGAACCATCCCAAATTTTTATCCCTGCATAAGTGGCAGCCCACACCTCGCCATTGTCTAAGATGACAACATCATTGACAGTCATCGGCGATTCCGAGATAATCTCGGTTAAGGTACCATCTTCAAGAGTATACACAGCAAAGCTGGTAAAAATCCACAGGTCGCCATCTTCGTTGATAAATAGGGATTCTGGGCTGGCAAAGGCATCACCATCCTCAGTTTCCCCATAGGCAATCCAGTCTGTGCCATCAAAAGAGACAATCTCACTGCCACTCATATTCATACCGCCAATCCAGACGGTGCCATCAGGGGCAAAGGCGATAAGGTCTGTGGGAAAAGACTCCTCACCGGTGCTTTCCTCCACGGCATACGTAGCAACTATCGCCTCTGTAGCAGCATCCATCACAGTGATGAGGTCATCTTGCAACAACCAGATAGTATTGTCGCTAGGGTTGATAGCAGCAGTGCTCATGAAGGGAAAGGGGGCAACGTTTGGTATCTCTACCCACGTTGCCCCACCATCACGAGATGTCACCAAGATGTCAGCACAGCTAATCCACGGCTTACCATCTGCATCAAAGAAAGCGGTACCAATAAGACAGGTAGCCATATTCACATCACTGACATCTGGCTCTATCCACGCATCATCTGCCAAGACACTGATGCGATTTTCAGTGTAACCAAGCACAATAGCGACATTTTCGCTGGTGATGGGAGACAGATCGATGGGACTATCCTCGTCTGTGCTGGATGTAGGGTCGGCTTCCTCAGTGTTAGAAGATGGGGCGGTTTCCTCAGTACTGGACTCCTCTCCAGGGAGCAACCCTTCTGCTAATTGGGCTTTTGGCTCCATAAAAGAGATGGTACCTAGCATTCCCATGAAGCGATCTTCATCCCAATCTGCTTCAGCAAAGGAAGCCATCAGCAAGAAGGCGCGATCTTCCCCTTCAAGAATACTGACAGCAATCTTGCCAATAAGCGATTCATCTCCCTCGTCCATATCCATATCAGCAATGAGGGCTGGTTGTCCATCAATGGTCGTTTCTTGCCGATCATCGGATATGGCAGGAATACCAGGCTGAGCAGCAAAAGAATCCAATAAGAGACTGTTAGTGGCATCTGCCGGGTCTTCAATGCCCATTGCCTCAAGGTCTGTTTCACTAATGTTACTGATAGTCAAAAATAGTCGCGTTTCTTGCGTACTTTCAACTAAGATGTCCGTTCCCACAATGTGGGCTTTCCATCCTGCCGGTGGAGTCAAGGTCATACCAGACTCAGTGTTGATAACTGCTTCGCCTATAGGTTCATCGGCAGTATCGGTGCCAGCCATCGTGTCGGTGCCAGTCATCGTATCGGTGCTAGTCATCGTATCGGTGCCAGTCATCGTATCGGTGTCCGTGTCGACATCATCGGCATCATCCGCATCATCAGGAGCAACGGGGGTTTCTGTAGCAGCAGGGGCTTGGTCAGCGGGTTGCTGTGGGGTATCACCACATGCTGCCAGTATCAAGGTAAAGATGAGGACAACTATTAGCGTAAGAGGGGAGATTTTCTGTTTGAAAATCGTTTCATGCATAGCAAACTCCTTTCGAGTAGCATTTTGCTGCTTTTCTCATGATTAGGTAACGTACCACAAAGCGTCCTTATTGGCAAGTATCTTGTGGTAGGACAGGGCTGTATCAAAGTTTGGTTTCCCCCCAGCTCTGCTTCCCGCTGAGGGGAGAAGGAGGAATCGGCAGCACCCATCCTTCTCTCAAGGGTAGGTCAGCATCCCGGATAGGTTTACCACGGAGCCCCGGAAGCACCGAGTCCGGGCAGGAGTTCCGAGCAAGTGCTACGACAAGTCCCTTTGTTGCCCGATTCTCTGCGTTTCTGTCGGGAATCTCTGTCTATCTCTGGGCATCTCTGGTTCTATTCTGCCTGGAATCCCTCTACCCCTGAAAGGCAGGGGGGAGAGGATTGCTATGCCGATAGTATCCTTTCGCTAGTGGTTGTGAATATGTCCTCTACCCCATCACTAGGTAGGGGACTATGTTTTTTCCAAGTGATGCTATGATAGTAGGTAGGACAAGCTAGTAAGGAGAGACGATGCCAAAGAAAGCGGATACGAGCACCAAACGATTGGTCAGTCTGCATCAGGATGATTGGGCACGATGGCTCATGCGGGATGAGGCAGTGGTAGTCCAAGCCATGCTCTCGTCAGATTTTCAGTGGATACAACGGGAGTCGGATATTATTTTGCGGGCAGAACATCCAACAGAGGGTGTTTTTCTGT
>CAYPHM010000006.1:0-106 GCA_964410555.1 uncultured Chloroflexaceae bacterium
AAGGGGATGGGGGGTTGCCCGGCGGCATTGGCTTCTACAACCTACCCTACTCCGTACCCGCACATTCCCCTCTCCCCCCTGCCCCCTCTCCCATAAAGGGCGAGGG
>CAYPHM010000006.1:206-59531 GCA_964410555.1 uncultured Chloroflexaceae bacterium
GGAGCCGCCCGGTGTTCGTTCCCCTTCTCCCCTCGGTGGGGGAAGGGGCAAGGGGATGGGGGGTTGCCCCTCTCCCCCTGCCCCCTCTCCCATAAAGGGCGAGGGGGAGCCGCCCGGTGTTCGTTCCCCTTCTCCCCTCGGTGGGGGAAGGGGCAAGGGGGGTTGCCCGGCGGCATTGGCTTCTACAACCTACCCTATCCCGTTCCCGCACATTCCCCTCTTCCCCTGCCCCCTCTCCCATAAAGGGCGACACCCTCTCCCCCCTGCCCCCTCTCCCATAAAGGGCGAGGGGGGGAGCACCTGCCCGGTTCCCCTTCTCCCCTCGGTGGGGGAAGGGGCTAGGGGATGGGGGGCTGCCGAGGTTCCCCTTCTCCCCTCGATGGGACGCGGGGCAAGGGGATGGGGGGGAGACAACCCGTCACCCCTTCTCGACGGTGACGCGGGTACGCGCCCCCGTCTGTACCTGCGCCAGCGGCGCACCTGCCAGATGCGCCCCCACCAGCACACTACCCTTTGGTACGCGGCTTGCCACCCGTGCCGCCACCTCTAGCGTACCTGCGGGTGAGGTAATACGTACTGTATCACCATCCTGTACCTGGAGCTCCGTAGCATCCTGCGGGTGCAACACCGCGTAGGGTTGCGGGACGCACTCCTGCACCAGCGAGTTGTGCAACAGTGGGTCGCTATCATATAGGAGCTTCTCGACCATCAGGACAAAGGGATAGCGTTTCTCTGATGGCAGCGACTCTACCTGCTGCGTTCGTAGGGTAAAACCGGCATCGGGTCGTTCGGCAGGCGCAGCATACTGGATACCGATGCTCTCCATATTCTTGTAGCTTGTGCCGTCATAATAGACGCTCTCGGTTGACCCTCGTCCCCATGCTATTGTTGGGATATTGGCAAGCGTGGCGTAGGTAATCCCCTCGTAAGGAGCTACTCGCTCGGCTATTTCGTAGGCTATATCGCTGGCATCCAGGTAATCCCAGGGAGCGGCAGCAAACTGACGACTCTTGCCCGACTCCCGCCGCCGTTTGCCCTTTGCCTTCGTCCGCTGCCCCTCTTCCCCTTCATTGTCGCTATTGTCAAGCTCTGCCTGCACAACCCGCGCAACCGCTTGGAAGATAGCCCAGTCGGGGCGACACTCGCCCGGCGCATTACCCGCCTTCCGTGCGCGTTGTACCCGCCGCTCCGCGTTGGTGTAGGTGCCGTCCCGCTCGGTGCTGGCAGCGACTGGCAACACTACGTCTGCAAGCTCGGCGGTAGGGGTCATAAACAGGTCTTGCACAACGAGAAATTCGAGCTTTTCTATCGCCGCTTTTGTCGTGGGGTGCAGTCGCACCGGGTCAAGACCAGCAATGTACATTGCCCGGATTTGTCCCTCAAATGCTGCTCCCCACATCTCCCGCGCACTCAACCCCTGGAGCGGGGCAGCTTGCTTTGCCTTGCCAGAAGCTACTGCGGGGGTATACAGGTGAGGATAACCAGGTCCATAGTCTGGACGGATACCCATATCCATTGCCCCGCGAGTATTGCCAGCCGGTAGGATAGGCAACAAGCCACTCTGGGGAATGCTGACTTTGCCCGTCATAATGAGCAGATTAACGAGCGATTGCACAAACGCAGAGCCTAGCATTAGGGCTTCTGCCCCGTAGACGATAAGCACATCGTCTGCTTGCAACAGGCTACGTGCTACTGCTTGTATCACATCCTCTTTTAAGCCAGTGTTTTTGGCATAGGTGCCAATGGGGGTGTTGATCAACGCTCGCAATTCTTGCTGGTTGTAGGAGGTGCGGGCAGGCAATCGTTGCACATTGACCTCACGGAAGATACAGCTCATAATCGCATGCAGCACCTGTTGTTCGGTACCAGCTTTGTAGTGCAGGGTGTGATCGGCAGAACGGTCTAGCTTGGTCGGGCGGGCATTGGCAACAATCAACTCCCCACCACGCCGGGCTATCCCACGCAACCGCTGCATGTAGATAGGGGCTTCCTCTTCCGGGTCGGCAGCAATGACCAGCGCGGTTGTTCCCTTGCCAGCGGCGAGCAGGTTTGTCCCCTTGCCTACGCCAAGCATTACGCCGAGGTCATCAAGCTGTGGCTCGCCCGGTGCGCCAATGCGGTGATCTAGGTGATTGCTCTTGAATACCTCACGGAAGAGCCGATGGAACAGGTAGAAGTCTTCGTTGGAGAGGTGCCCGCCTGCCAAGCCAGCAATGCCACTCTCGCCAGCGGTGCGCCGTTGGGCAATAGCACCGAGCTTTTCACCTATCACCTGGAGGGCTTCCTCCCACGAGGCTTCAACCAATCTATCATCTCGGCGTACCATCGGGGTCGTGAGCCGTTGCTTGCTTTCAATATAGCGTTGGGCAAACCGTCCTTTGTCGCATATCCAGAGGTCATTAACTGCTGCATTCTCACGCGGCATCACGCGGTTAATCTGCCCTAGCCGCATATCCAACGTGATATTGCAACCAACCGAGCAGTGGGTACAGATAGAAGGTACCGGGCTAATCTCCCACACTCGCGCCCGAAAGCGAAAATCACGGGTCGTCAACGCCCCCACGGGGCAGACATCAGTCGTGTTGCCACTAAACTTGCTGTCAAACAGCGGATCGCTTTTGCTAATAATGTGCCAACCACGCCCACGGCTACTAAAACCAAGCACCTGGTCATCAGCTATGTCATCCTGGAAGCGCACACAGCGGCTACACAAGATGCAGCGTTCACGGTCTAGGTAAATCAGTGGACCAAGCGCAATCGGTTTGTCAAAGTGAACTTTCTCATCATAATTATAGCGGCTTACCGATGGTCCCCATTGCATTGTCAGGTTTTGCAAAGGACACTCGCCGCCTTTATCACACACGGGGCAGTCGAGCGGGTGCGAGGTCAGCAAAAATTCAAGAATACCCCGCTGTGCCGCTTTAACCTCATCGGTTTGGGTATAGACGACCATCCCCTCAGAAACGAATGTCGTACAGGCGGTTTGCAGTTTGGGCAGTATGGCAATAATTGGCTTGCCCTCTTCGTCTGTTTCCATCTTGCCCGTGGCACGATCTATGCGGGGTATGCCAATGGATACCAGACACATACGACACATCCCCACCGTGCTGAGGCGGGGGTGGTAGCAAAACACCGGAATAGAGATACCCACCGACTGGGCAGCATCTACCAAATTGGTACCTTTTGCTACAGAAACTCGTTGACCATCAATAGTCAAGGAAATACTATCAGCCATTAGGTGTTTCCCCTGTTTGTCCTGTTTGTTCTCGTTTGTCTTCGCTTGTCGTGTTTATCTAGCTTGTCTTCGCTTGTCTTGCTTGTCTTGCTTTAGCTAAACTATCGCTCTTGTAGCTTGACGCTACTCCCCGGTAGAGCTAGTCTAGTGCTCCAAAGCAAGAAACTCATCTTCAAAGAGATTTAGCGCACTCTTGATAGGCATAACGGCACTTTCCCCAAGCAGACAGAAGCAATTACCCGCCATCTGCTGGTGGATATTCTGCAATACCTGACTATCGCCGGTATGCCCGGCTTGGTGTTCAATCATCCGGTGCATCAACCGTACTAGCCACGTTGTCCCCTCACGGCAGGGGGTACACTTGCCGCAGCTCTCGTGTTTGAAAAACTCATCCATCTTGTAGGCAACGTGCGGTGCAGTCACGCTGTCATTCAGCACAACTATGCCGCCTGAGCCAAGCATGGTGCCAGCGGCAGCCAGTGATTCATAGTCAAGGTTGACATCTATCTGATCGCCGGTGAGCCACGGAGCAGACGCGCCCCCTGGCACGACAATTTTGACCGGGCGATCATCCACGATGCCGCCACCGCCAAACTCTTCGCTATAGATAAACTCCCGCATCGAGATGCCAAAGGGAATTTCGTAATTACCGGGCTTTTTGACATGCCCACACAGCGAGAAGACTTTGGTACCTGGGCTTTTTTCGGTGCCAAAGCCGCGATACCAGGCTACCCCCCGTTGCACGATATGCGAAACGTTTGCCAGTGTCTCAACGTTGTTAATAATCGTGGGTTTGCCATAGAGTCCCTCTACCGCCGGGAACGGCGGCTTGAGGCGTGGCTGCCCCTTCTTGCCCTCCAGCGAGTCCATTAGGGCAGTTTCCTCACCACAGATGTATGCGCCTGCCCCACGGTGTACGTGGATTTCCAGGTCAAAGCCGGTGCCGAGGATGTTCTTGCCCAAAAAGCCAGCGGCTTTTGCCTGCTGGATGGCATAGTCTAGTGTACGGGCAGCGGTAGCAAACTCCCCCCGCATGTAGATATAGGCAGTATGGCACTCGATGGCGTAGGCGGAAATGATGATACCCTCAATCAATTGGTGCGGGTTGCGGTCTATGATTTCGTGGTTGTTGAAGGTTGCAGGCTCGCTCTCGTCACAGTTGCAGAGCAGGTAGCGGGGGAAGACCCCCTTTGGCAAAAACCCCCACTTCACGCCGGTGGGGAAGCCCGCCCCACCACGTCCGCGCAAACCAGCCTCACGCACCATTTGGATGATGTCGGCGGGGGTCTTTTCCTTGAGTGCCATACGGAGCGGCTCATACCCCCCGTTTTTCAAGTAGACATTGAAATCTGCAATGTCTGGCACATCAACATGGCGCATAATGACATGTTCAGTCAGATATGGCATAACAGACCTTTTCGCTAAAACCTTTCTTCTCTTCAATCAAAAAAAACGTGTTGCCAATTTTCTGGGTGGACACTCTTGTGCCGATTATCCGGGCGATCAATGTGGGCATCCACCCCAAACATATCGTAAGCATCAAAGATGGTACGACAGAACCGAATCATTTTCCTGTCACCAGTAGCAAGAGCTTTGTTGTATAACTTTACAAAATATCTTTTTGCTGCTTCCGTCTGCGAATAATTTTTCTTGAGCAAATTGTGCTCAGTACAGAGCGTTTGTCCATTCTCTTTATTGTTGGTGCCGCCACAATCCCGCGGCTTGATATGGTCTACCGTCAATTCAACGCCATCTTCCTTGCCTCTGCCACAGATGACGCAGCGATAGCCATCGCGTTCTAGGATTTCCTCACGCACACTGTCGGGAAAATCCCACAGGTCTTTGTGCTGTACCTGGTCGGGGTCATACTTATACACCCCTTTACGTACTTTGATGAGGATGCCCTCTTGGTGCAACTTGCGGGTTGCTCGCCACGGGTCACGCGGGGCATGCTCGTTTTCCTCTAGCCAGCGTTCTGTCACCCAGTCTACCACGGTGTTATGGGTAAACTCTTCGCAGGGATGGCTGGTAAAGAACTCCAGTACCAGACCACTCACCGTATGTTTGGACTTTTGCCCCAGAGCATAAAACATGGTCTTCTGATGCATATTGCCATGCTTTCCCCATTGTCGCCAGTACCCATAGCGTTAATCCTCGTCCAAGTGATATTGCCCAAACCCATTTCTCCTGACATCGACTGGCTGTACTGGCTTGCTTTGTTTCCCATTCGCTCTCGATATTGCTGAGGTTTGCCCAGAACCATTCTTCGGGTTGTATTTGTACACCCCCTGGCGCACCTTGATGAGCTTGCCCTCTTGATGGAGCTTACGCACAACCGTCCGGGGGTCGCTAGGGGGAGTGCCGTGGCTCTTTACCCACTGTGCCGTCACCCAATCTACCACGGGACCATGCCGCAGTTCTTCGTTGGGGTGGGTTCTGAAAAACTCCATCACCAACCCGCTAACTGTGCGAGGTGGCTCATTGCGTTTTGGTATGCCCCTATGAAGTCGCTCTTTTGCCAGTTCACAATAGCCGTTGTCTATCTCAACCCCGATAGCTTGTCGGTGGTGTGCTTGGGCAACAATGGCAGTGGTGCCGCTTCCCAAGAAGGGGTCTAATACCGTGTCCCCCACATAGCTAAACAGCTTCATGCACCGTTCGGGTAGCTCCAACGGGAAGGGGGCAGGGTGTCCAATCTTCTTTTTGCTCTCGCCAGAAAAGGTCCACATCCCATTGGTCCAATCCATAAACTCTTCCCGCGTAATATCTGACTTGCGACTGCCGCTGGTTTTCTTCCATCGTTGCTTATACAGCACAACGATAAGTTCAACGGGGGCAATGACGTAGGGGGCAGAAGCACTCATCCACGATCCCCATGCCGTCCGGCGCGAGATATTGCCCTCGTTCCAAATAATGGTCGCATGATATTGGTAGCCAATTTTTCGGGCGATTGTTGTCATGTCTGCCCCAACACTTTGCTGCCCACCTTTGTTTTTGTCCAGCGGAATATTGAGACACATCCTCCCATCGTCTTTGAGGAAGGAATAGCAGCGGGTAAGCCACTGGTCGCTAAATTCCAGGTAGTCATCGTATGACAATACATCGTTGTGTGATGTATATGGTATGTCTACGTTGTAGGGGGGCGAGGTGACGATTAGGTCTATAGAATTGTCTGGTATCGCGTTGGTAGCCAGAAGATCATCGTTGATAATCCGCACCGCGTCTGTCTCATAAAAGCTCGTACCATTCACCGCAAAAAACCCCCGGAAAAACGAAACCCCACCACGTAACTTTTGGAGGGCTAAGAACCCGCAACGGGAAACTACCCCGATATTGTACCATAACTTCATACCTACCCGTTATAGGTATCGGCACATTTTTATATGTATTGTGCTAGTTTTTTGGCAACCGGGGAAAATGCGTTGGGGGCTGCCCCATCCCCTAGCCCCTTCGGTCAGCCCCCCATCCCCGCGCCCCTGCCCCCACCGCGGGGAGAAGGGGAACCGGGCAGGTGGCGGCTCCCCCTCGCCCGATTTCCCATCTTCACAAGATACACACAGCTTCCTAATACTTTTCCAATAGAGTTGTTGTACAGTAGAAGTGTACTTGGATGTGATAAATGAAGGAGAGAGGACGCTATGACAACAATAACACGATCACGCAAGCCAGCAAAGAACAGCATTTTGACTAACTTCTTGCTTGATATAGGACTGTTTCTAGTCTTTCTGACTATCTATGAAGAACACGCTACTGGACTACCCATCCACGAATGGGGCGCATTGGCTTTAGCAACCGTGGTTATCATCCATATCCTCTTGCATTGGAAGTGGATTACCGCATGTGGCAAATGCTTTTTGCAGCGGGTCAAGACAGAAATACGGATAAACTATCTGCTCAATGCGCTGCTTTTCATTGCGTTTACCGCGGTAATATTTAGTGGGCTAATGCTATCAAAGGTTATCTTACCTACGTTTGGTATAGAACTTGGGGAAAATGGCTTTTGGTATTGGTTACATGCATTTTCAGCCGATGTATCACTTGGCTTGGTAGCATTGCACATTGGTATGCATTGGAAATGGATATTCAACACGGCAAAACGGGTGGTACTTGGGTTGGCTTCGCGTAAACCAACCCCCAAACACAAACCGTCTGTTTCTACGGCAGAGGTTGAGTAGCAAAATAAGCAATAAGGAATTAAGGAAAGGCTAAAGACGCTATGGCAAAGTATATCATACGTACGCTGATTATCATTTTGGTTGCTGCTGGTATCGCCGGAGGATTATACGCTTTTTCGCAGACAGACGCTGCCGCAGCAATGGTCCCTGAACGTGGCGAGCATAGGGATGGTCCGCCAAAAGGGTTCTATACTGGTGAAGAAGAAGGCGAAGGGTTACAAGGGGAAAAGTACGCTACTGAAAATGGTGCAGGGAACGGCTTTGGGGATACAGAGCGAAGCAGAGATCGTGATCCATCCTTTTCGCTAGAAGACCTCGGAGCAGGAATACTCAAGCATACCATCCTTATTTTGGTAGTTGTGCTGATAGTGATAGGTATCCAAAAAATCGCCGGGATGGTGCAGGGCAAGCCACAGCCGCCAGCATCCCCCACGCCACCTTCCCCCTAGCCTAATGGCATCCCTATTCTGACGTTGCATGCAAAACCGTTGCATGCAACGTTTCTACGAGCATGGTACCCGTCCCCTATGCACTCCCTATGCTTTGAGCCTTTCTACTGCCGCACTATCTAGCCGTTTGATAATCGCAACGATCAGCTTTGCCGTTTGCCCTACATCGTCAAGGTGCAAAATGGCATTGTGGCTATGGATGTACCGGGTTGGCACACCAATCACAAGTGAGGGAACTCCCGTTCCATGTAGGTGTATCTTGCCGCCATCTGTGCCGCCCCTAGATGTACGATATTGCACGGCGATGGTTTCTGTTTCGGCTACCGTCTCCACAAACTGTCGCAGGCCAAGGTGTCCAATCATCGAGCGGTCATAGATGGAGAGCACGGGGCCTGCTTGGAGCGCAACGTCTGGCTGATCACTCGATACGTTAGGCGTATCACTGGCAGGATTGGATTCTAACACTAGCCCAATGTCAGGGGCTATCAGGTTTGCCATTGTCTCTGCCCCGCGCAAGCCTACCTCTTCTTGGACAGTAGCCGCTCCATATACTGTATTGGGATGGGATTCCTGCTGGAGTTGACGCAAGACTTCGATAACCAACACACAGCCAATGCGATCATCCCACGCTTTGGCAAGGAGCATGTTCTCGTTGTGCAGTGACGTAAAGCTACTCACCGGTACGATAGCATCACCGGGGCGTATTCCCCATTTTTCTGCTTCTTCTTTTGATGATGCCCCAATATCAATGAACATGTCGATTTGCTTGACCATTTTGTCGCGCTTATCCATTGGCATAAGGTGTGGCGGGGTAGAGCCTATCACTCCTATACACGATCCCTGACGGGTAATGACTTCAACCCGCTGTGCTAACAACACTTGGTCAAACCATCCGCCAAATGGTTCAAACTTAAGAAAGCCCTCTTTGGTAATGCTGCTAACGATAAAGCCTACCTCATCCATATGGGCAGCAAGCATAATCCGTGGTCTCTCTGCTTTGCCCGCTTTGCAACAGGCTATGCCCCCCAGGTTATCGTGATGGATTACCCCTAGCGGCTCCAGGTGGCGCAGCATAAGCTGGCGCACAGCAGTTTCATAGCCAGCTATGCCAGGGGCTTCGGTGAGGTCTCGCATTAAGGTTGTGAGTTCTTGGTTTGTCGTCATAAAAACTAGTCTCCTTGCCAAAAATTGTCTGCAAAATTTGTCTCTTGAGTTACTGAAAAGCTAGGGGCATGCCAACCTCCGGTTTGCCCCCATGCTCTCCCCCGTGTGGTGTATGCTGGTGTAGGAACGCAGGGAAGTGTACCCCTACTATATTCCCCCTCGCCAACATTATAACAAAGATTTAACAGTCATTTTACAAATTCGGGGCAATCTTTACTACTTTTTTACTAATTATTGTGGTAATATATGCCATGAGGGATATGCCAACCTATTGACGATAATGGTACAATGAGAGTCCTTTATTGTAGTACGGTTACGAAGTGTTATTCCCTATGTTGGTTCCGCGTTCGTTTGTAACGGTCTTTAGCGAGAGTACGCAAAAGTTAAAACCAGGTTAAAACCAGGTGAAAAGGAAGTTCAGGCAAAACAGGAGGTCTTTTATGCAAGGCATACGATATGCTACCGGTCATTCAAAGACATTGCTGCATGTGCTCCTCATTCCAGTACTTATTCTGACGTTTTTTATTCCCGTTGCCCCAACGGAACAAGTACAAGCAGCAGATACAACAATCACGGTCAATACGCTAGAGGATACAACTGGCGGTAATTGCGATGGATCAGAAGGCGACAAGTGTTCGTTGCGCGACGCGGTTGATGAGGCAAGAAGTGGTTATACCATTGATTTTTCTGTCACGGGTACAATCACGCTAAGTAATCAAATTAAATTTGGCAAGAATATCACCATCACCGGTCCTGGTCAGGATATGTTGACCATTAACGGTAATGATGCTAGTCGCATCTTTTCTGTCAAATCTGGGTTGGTAAAAATCTCAGACATGACCCTTACCAATGGGAGGGCATCTGACAATATCGATGGAGATGAAGATGCCGATAGAGGTGGGGCTATCTTCAATGAAGGTACCCTGACATTAGAACGAGTAACATTCACAAATAATAGCTCTAGTCAAAATGGTGGGGCTATCTACAATCAGTGGGAGAAAAAACTTACCATTACCAGTTGTTCATTCAACAAGAATACCACTGATAGCAATAAGAAAGATAACAATGGCGGGGCTATCTATAACCAAAATGGTACCCTCACCGTCAAGCACACGCAGTTTACCAATAACGAAGCCTTCAAAGGTGGAGCCATCTACAACAATTTTGGCACCGCAACAATCTTAGATAGTCTCTTTTCAGCAAACAAGGCGGAAAGAAACATCAATACAGTTGCTGGTCTAGGTGGTGCCATTATGAATCATGGAGCTACTATAGATGGGACTATCTACGAAGCAAAACTGTATGTTACCCGATGTACATTTGATGATAACGTATCTTGGTATGGTGGAGGTATTGAAAACTGGGACACAGCAGAAGTCACAGACAGCACCTTCAAGAATAACTATGCAAAAACATATGGAGGGGGCATTCGCAACAACGGCGATCATGGAAAAAATGCTGCTCTACTTACCGTAACAGGCAGTACTTTTACGTCTAACACCAGTGATAGCAATGGCGGTGCTCTTGCGAATAGCCAGGGGGGGACTGTCAACATCACCAATAGCACGTTCTCTAGCAACACCGCCAGTAAGGGTGGTGCCATCTCTAATGCTAAAACTGAAGATATAGATGACGATGCTGTTCAACCAGGCAACACCGTTACTATTACGAACAGTACCTTCTACAACAATACTGCTGGACAAAATGGTGGTACGTTCTATGTAGAGGGGAAAATTAGTGGTCAAGGTTATGGTGACACCGAAACCACCTTCCAAAACTCTATCATAGGTGGTTCCAGTTCTTCTGCATGTACCACAGAGGGTACAGATGTAACACTCAAATCCGGCGGCTACAACCTCATCCAATCCGGCTTGGACTGCCCTCCGGTTGGTACAGTTGGTACAGATAAAACCACCTTCAATGCTACGAGCGATCTAGCCAGCGCACTCGCCGACAACGGCGGACCAACCGAAACTATGTCACTGCCTGATGGGAGTGCTGCCATAGACGCAATCCCCAACGGCACCAACGGCTGCGGCACTGATTTGACAGAAGACCAGCGTGGGGAGCAGCGTGGGGAGACGCGCCCAAATGGTTCCCAGTGTGACATCGGGGCATATGAAGCTGGCGTAAACGTCTATAACCTGACGGTCAACACGCCTGATGGGACAGACACCACGCTCGGCGATGGTTCGGGTACGGTCATTCGTGAACTGTATACCCCCTACGACATCTACTGCAACAAGAGTGATGCTGACAAAGACCTCTGCTCAAAGAACTACACCGAAACCGAGGGAACGGTAACATTGGTTGCCGAAGCCGATACCGGCTCCTTCTTCGCCATGTGGAAAGAAGATTGCAGCGGTACTGACAATTGTGATGTCACTATGACAGAGGATCATAACGTCTCCGCAGTCTTCCTCAAGACTGATGGTGATGTAGATGGTGACGGTATCACAAATGGGGACGAGTGTCCTCTCACCGATGGTGTGCATGTGTGTGTGAATAGTGATGGTGATGGGAAGTATGACTATGAAGATACAGACTCTGATAACGATGGTATCTCAGATGAAGATGAAGCGGGTGATGATCCAACCAACCCGGTAAATTCTGATGAAGACGATCTTCCTGATTTCAGAGACCCCGATGATGACAACGACGGTATCAACACCAGTGATGAATGTGATGATGGGGTTTGTCCTGACACGGACGGTGATGGCACTCCCAATTACCTGGACGACGACGATGATGGGGATGGAGAATCTACCAGCGAAGAATGTCCCACTGGTGTGCCTTGCACCGATAGTGATGAAGATGGTATCCCAGACTACTTAGAGTATGGCGACTATGCCAACAATGCAGATGATGACAACGATGGCATCCCTACGAGCGAGGAATGCCCCACTGGTGTCCCTTGCAAGGATAGTGATGAAGACGGTATCCCGGATTATCTCGAACCCAACATTGATACTGACGGCGACGGTGATCTTAATCACAAAGACTCGGACGATGATGGAGATGGGGAATCCACAAAGGATGAATGCCCCAACGGTGTGCCTTGTCCAGATAGTGACGAAGACGGTATTCCTGACTATCTCGAAGCGGGAGACCATGCGAACAATGCTGACGATGACAACGATGGCATCCCTACGAGCGAGGAATGCCCCAACGGTGTGCCTTGCACCGATAGTGACGAAGATGGGATTCCTGACTATCTCGAAGCGGGAGACCATGCGAACAATGCTGACGATGACGGCGATGGTATCTCCACGAAGGATGAATGCCCCACTGGTGTGCCATGCCTAGATAGTGATGAAGACGGTATCCCGGATTATCTCGAACCCAACATTGATACTGACGGCGACGGTGATCTTAATCACAAAGACTCGGACGATGATGGAGATGGGGAATCCACAAAGGATGAATGCCCCAACGGTGTGCCTTGTCCAGATAGTGACGAAGACGGTATTCCTGACTATCTCGAAGCGGGAGACCATGCGAACAATGCTGACGATGACGGCGATGGTATCTCCACGAAGGATGAATGCCCCACTGGTGTGCCATGCCTAGATAGTGATGAAGACGGTATCCCGGATTATCTCGAACCCAACATTGATACTGATGGTGATGGCAAACTCAACAATGAAGACGCGGACGATGATGGGGATGGGGAATCCACAAAGGATGAATGCCCCAACGGTGTGCCTTGTCCAGATAGTGACGAAGACGGTATTCCAGACTATCTCGAAGCGGGCGACAATGCGAACAATGCTGACGATGACGGCGATGGCATCCCCACAAAGGATGAATGCCCCAACGGTGTCCCTTGCACCGATAGTGATGAAGACGGTATCCCGGATTACCTCGAAGCGGGCGACAATGCCAACAATGCTGACGATGACGGCGATGGTATCCCTACGAAGGATGAATGCCCCAACGGTGTCCCTTGCCTAGATACTGATGAAGACGGTATCCCGGACTATCTCGAAGCGGGCGACAATGCGAACAATGCTGACGATGACGGCGATGGTATCTCCACAAAGGATGAATGCCCCAACGGTATCCCTTGCCTAGATACTGATGAAGATGGTATCCCTGACTATCTCGAACCCAACATTGATACTGATGGTGATGGCAAACTCAACAATGAAGACGCGGACGATGATGGGGATGGGGAATCCACAAAGGATGAATGCCCCAACGGTGTGCCTTGTCCAGATAGTGACGAAGACGGTATTCCAGACTATCTCGAAGCGGGCGACAATGCGAACAATGCTGACGATGACGGCGATGGTATCTCCACAAAGGATGAATGCCCCAACGGTATCCCTTGCCTAGATACTGATGAAGATGGTATCCCTGACTATCTCGAACCCAACATTGATACTGATGGTGATGGCAAACTCAACAATGAAGACGCGGACGATGATGGGGATGGGGAATCCACAAAGGATGAATGCCCCAATGGTGTCCCTTGCACAGATAGCAACAAAGATGGAATCCCCGACTACCTCACGCCAGACAGCACAGGTGATGATGCTGATAGTGACGGGGTACCCAACAGTGTGGAGTGTGCCGATGGTCTCCCATGCCCTGATACCGACAAAGACGGCATCCCCAACTACATGGATGACGACGACGACGGCGATGGAGTTTTGACCAAGAACGAAGACCCCAACGGCGACGGCGACCCCACCAACGACGACACCGATAACGATGGCACTCCCAATTATCTGGACGACGACGATGATGGGGATGGGACGTTGACGAAAGACGAAAAAGGCGATACTGACAACGACACTGTACCCAACGCGCTTGAGTCTAACAAGGCAGACCTGGACGGTGACGGTAAGGTAGATGAAAACGACCCCGACGATGACGGCGATGGCATCTTAACCAAAGATGAAGATGCTAATGGCGACGGCGACCCCACCAACGACGATACCGACAAAGACGGCAAACCTGACTACATGGATGCGGACGATGACGGCGATGGGGTTTTGACCAAGAACGAAGACCCCAACGGTGACGGCGACCCGACCAATGACGACACCAACCAAAACGGTGTACCAAACTACCTTGACGCAGAAGATACTGTTGATAGCAGCAACGACGACAGCAACGACGACAGCAACAATGCAAACAACAACCCGCAGCCAGATGATAAAGATGGCGATGGGGTGAAGAACAGCGACGAGGATCGTGATGGGAATGGCGACCTGGACAATGACGACACTGACCAGGATGGGAAGCCAGACTACCTTGACCCTGACGATGACGGCGATGGCATCTTGACCAAAGATGAAGATGCCAATGGTGACGGTGATCCTACCAATGATGACAGTGACGGTGACGGCACACCCGACTATCTCGACCCATTGGATGGTATCGGTTCACACGGTACTCCCGAAGACCAAGATGGTGACACCGTATTGAATGACGATGAGGATCGCAACGACGATGGGAACCTCGACAATGATGACACTGACGGCGATGGGGTACCCGACTACCTCGACCCAGACGATGACGGCGATGGCGTACCCACGCGGTTTGAAGACCCGAATGGGGACGGCGACCCCATCAATGACGACACTGACGGCGACGGCATACCAAACTACCTTGACCCAGATGATCGTCTGTTGTCAAGCCAAGCAGCCAACAGTATGATCAACTACACCTCCACCCCAGAGCCAGTGGCAGTGGGTGAGGTGGTCACATTCACGGTGCGTATTACCAACACGGCATCTATGAGCCAAAGCGTCACCTTTACCAACACGATGCCCATTACGTTGACCTACATCTCGTCAACACCAAGCCAGGGTGACTGCACCGTCAAGGGCAACACGGTACTGTGTGATATGGAACGCATGACTATTGGTCAGACGGTATCTGCCACTATCGTAGCTCGCGCTACCGAGACGGGCATCTACACCAGCACCCTCGCCGTGGCAGGCTTTGGTGACAACGCACTTGAGGTCAGCCGCGCCGTTACTGTTGTAGACCCGGCTGGTGCCGATATTGCCATTGCTGAGGTGATAGACAGTCCCAAACCAGTCCACTTCAACAGCAAACTGACCTACGATGTGGTCATTCAGAACACCGGTACAGATATGGCTCTTGATGTCCGTCTGGATGGCACTTTCGCAACCACGGGCATAGTGCCAGAGTTGGTAAGCGACAACTGCACCAGCAAGGGAGAATCCTTCTCTTGTATGGTCGGCGACATTGTTGCAAGCCAGACCGACACCATGAGCAACACGACATCCTACACGACAACAACGGTGACGATTGAGTTTATGGTGCCAGCAGAAGAGGGCGATATTGACGCAACCTTCCAGGTGCGTATGGACCAGAACGAAACCGACTTGTCCAACAACGAAGCGGCAATTAAAACCAACGTGCGTCCGTGGGGCATCTACCTACCAAAGGTCAATCGCAGCAGTAACTAGCCCACATACGCCATGCGCTACCAAGCGTAGCGGATAACAACAGAGCGGGGGAGCGGTAGCAATATAAATGTTGCCGTTCCCCCGTTTTTTCTTACCAAGAAAAGTGGTACAATGGAGCATAAAGTTGAGACAACTACGAAAGTCAAGGAGGACACAATGCAAGAGAGACTCGCGCTCAAACCAGTAGATGCTATAGACGTAACCATTTTGGTAGACAACACGATGGATGTACTCCTGCCAGGCACACCCAACGTACAACGTGCGCCCCTGCACACAGACAGTTTTGTGCGCCCGCCACTGCTGGCAGAGCATGGCTACTCGCTGCTGCTGACCATTACCCAAAACGGCAGCACGAGCTCGCTGCTCTACGATGCGGGGCTAGGCGAAAAAACTATCCTGCACAATATGGACGTACTTGGCATCAACATTAACGACATCCGCGCTATTGTGCTGTCGCACGGACACACTGATCACCACGGCGGCTTGTTGGGGGTAGTGAAGCAACTTGGCAACAGGCGCATCCCCCTCGTGCTGCACCCCGATGTGTGGCGTGATCGCAAAGGCACCTTTGCGGGCGGCGGCGAACTCCACCTGCCCCCACCTAGCCGCGCCGACCTGGAGCAGGAGGGGGTAGAAGTAGTCGAGCGGCGCGACCCCTCGCTCTTGATAGACGGTGCCGTACTCGTGACGGGACAGGTAGAGCGCACAACAGATTTTGAGCATGGCGTGTCAACCCACTTGGCACGTACCGGCGACACATGGGAGCCAGACCCCTGGCTTTGGGATGATCAGGCAATTATGGTCAATGTCAAAGATCATGGGATGGTCGTCCTGTCAGGATGTAGCCACGCGGGGATAGTCAATATTCTACGCTACGGTAAGCAATTGACAGGGCTAGACAAAGTGCATGCGGTTGTCGGCGGCTTGCACCTCTCTGGTGGGTCATATGAGCAGGTTATTCAACCAACGGTAGAGGCGTTGGCGGCGATGGAGCCAGATGTCGTAGTGCCAGGACACTGCACCGGCTGGCGAGCCACCCACGCCATAGCCCAACGCATGCCAGAAGCGTATGTACAGACCTGCGTTGGCACACGGCTACACTTTGGGGCGTGAGTGCCATGCTATTCCCATAGGGCGAGGGGAAACCGTCCGGTCTCCCTGCTCCCGCTTGCAGGGGAAGGTTCGGGGATGGGGGGTGACGGTGAGACGTTGCATGCAATGGCTCTACGACCTGCTGGCATCCCCCCGCAGCGGCAGCCGCAATGTGGCTAGGGTTCCCGTCCCGTTTGGCTTGTTCTCCAACGTGATCGTGCCGTGATGGTTGATAACGATGCGTCGACAGACAAATAGCCCCAAGCCAGTACCCGCCTGTCGGGTGGTGAAGAATGGCTCAAAGATGTGGGGTTGGACATGTGGGGGGATACCCGGACCAGTGTCGGTTATCTCTAGCCGCAGCATTAATTGCTTATGCTCTCTGCCGTTTTCGCCCTCTCTGCCGTTTTCGCCCTCCCGTCCGTCTTCGCCCTCTCTGCTATCACTGGCATCTATGCCCTCTATGGCATCTATGCCCTCTATGCCACACTGAATATGCAAGACTCCCCCATCTGGCATGGCTTCCATCGCATTGATCACCAAATTGATGATGACCTGGGTAATCTCATCGGCACTGCCATGCAAAGCGGGTATATCGGGGGCAAACGAACGTTCAACCTGTATTTCCAGCTTTGCCAATCTGCCGCTAGTCAGCAGCAGCACCCGCTCAACAATGGCGACAATATCCACCCGCCCATGTGTACTCGCAGAGGTGCGGTAGGTGTCCATCAGTTGATGGAGAATATTTCCCACTCGTTGCACTTCGTCTTGCGCCAATTTGAGAAAATCCTGTCGTTTTTTGGTAGAGGCAAACTGCATACGCTCTAGGGTCATCAAGATGGTTTGCAAGGGGGTATTGACTTCGTGGGCGACAATGTGCGTCATGCGTTGCATCGTTGAGAACCGTTCATGCTCAATCATCATCGCCTTCATCCGCTCCTGCTCCGTCACATCAGACATATGCACCACTACCCCAATGACATTTTTGTTGGGAGGGGATGGTTGTTCAATCAGCGGGATGGTCTGAATATCAAAGACCCGTGAGATGTTGTCTGTTTGGGTGATATGTTCGCGGCGTTTGCAGGGAATAGAATCATCCTGTACCAGACATTCTTTAGGGAATCCCAACAAAGGCATAGTGCCATTGTGAGAAGAAAAAATCACCTCATCCCAAGACCGTCCAATGAAATCATGAGTGTTGGTATAGCCAAGTATTGCCGCCATCGTCAAGTTTGCTGCTTGAATATTCCCCTGCGAATCGAGCAGCATAAGCCCTTCTTGGATAGTATCCAAAATTGTCCGCAAGAGATCACGACTGCGCTGCAATTGCAGGTTGACCATTTCAAGCCGTTGGTAGGTTTCTTGGCGGGCAGCCTCGGCTTGGCGGTATTCGGTGCGGTCTAGTCCACTCACCAGGATGGCGGGTTTTCCCTCAAATTCTATGTTGGAGCTTGTGATGTCAAGCCAACGGATGTTGTTGTGTTTTGTCTGAATTTGCACACTATAGCTGACCACAGGGGCTTTTTCTTGAAACAAGATAGCTTCTTGTTCTTGGATAGTACGCAGGGAATTGGTATGGATAAATTGATTACGGGGTATGGTGTTCATCTCTTGCAAGGTATAGCCCGTGATAGCTTCTGTCGCCGGGTTGATATAACAAATCTGATTGTCCCGGAGAATCATAATGGCAAAAGGGGCAGACTCCACGAGTTGCCGAAAGCGTCTTTCGCTCTTTTGTAGCGCGTCTATAGCAGTCTGAAGTTCTTGGGTGCGTTCACATACCCGCTGTTCAAGCTCTAGGTTGCTTTGGCGTATGGCTTCCTCGGTGCGCTTGCGGTCTGTGATGTCGGTGGCGATAATGCCTATGGCATAGATGTTGCCCTGGGCATCGTGTAGGGGAAACTTAAAAGAGAGAACGGTTTGTTCTTGTCCGTTAAATATGCCCGTCACTTCAAGCCGTTGGGTTTGTCCTGTAGTAAAGGTTACACGCTCTTCCTCATTCCACTGAGCTATGAGCTTAGGTGAGTAGAAATCCTCCTGCGTTTTGTTGTGCATATCTTCCGGGGTGAGGTTAATTTGGGCAGCAGCATGCCGATTGACCAAGAGAAATCGTCCGTCCCAGTCTTTGACGAAGATACTGGCGGGGATATGTTCAACAATATTATGCAGCAATTCTTGACTTTGGCGCAAGGCTTCTTCTGCCTGCACCCGTTCGGTAACATCACGCGAAATGACTAGCACTTCGTCTTGTCCACACACTACACTGCGAGCTTCAAAAAACCGCTTTGTTCCCTGTAATTCCATCTGGTAGGCAGAGAACTGAACGCTGTTTGTCTGAATAGCCTGTTCTATGTCTCGTATGGTTTGGGTAGCTTGATCTGGCGGTACAACTTCAGAGACGTGTCTGCCAATAAAGTAGTCTGGCGTAGTCATTAAGTCGGCTTCATTGGGGGCGTGGTAGTCGAGAAACACTCCCTGGCGGTTTAGGCGAAACATCAGGTCTGGTATGGCGTTGACAATGGCGCGGTGGCGAGCTTCGCTTTGGCGCAGCGTTGCCTCTACCTTGCGGTGTTCGGTAATATCGCGGGTGATACCCCCGGTAAGGAGTCCATTTTCTGTTTGGATGGGAAAAATGAGGGTAGAAATGGTGCGCCGTTCGCCTTTGGGGGTCTCTATATCTAGGTCAAACCATGCGTTGTGCGAAACTGTACACTTGGACTGGATAACGTGTTGGGTTGTACCGCGGGCTTGCTCCAGCAGGATGTGCTGTTGGTCTTCGGGGACGAGGCGTTGTTGCACAGCAACCGTAGTAAGCCCAACTACTTCTTCTCGTGACATCTGCATCACCCGCTCCATACCCTTGTTCCAGTCGAGGATGATATGGTCTTCGTCTACTAAGATGTTGCCATCCCACGATTGCTCAAAGAATTGTTTATACGGGAGGAGATGTTGTACCTGTGCTTCTAGCTCGGCTATGCGCTGGCGGAGAGCGGCATTTTCTTGTTGCAAGGTATGTATCGTCTGATTCATAGGAATACCCTCAGCTTTCCTACCATGTGGTCTGGTGTGAGTTGTGTTTTTTGTAGGCTTGGACAATACGACAGTTGGTCGTTTCTTGTTGCAAAAAAGATTGTTGGAGTTGTTGGTCTGCAATGTTGTTGGCACGGTCCATTAACAGGCTATGGGCTTTGGTGAGAGCATCCTGTGCCGCTTCGTTTTGCCCTATCGCTGCCAGCACCTGGGAGCAGGCGAAGTAATCATGCTGTGGGGTCTCTGTTCCCTCGCCGCCATAGGTGTTGAGCAGATCGAGGGCTTGGCAGGCGGCAGTATGGGCAGCTTGGGTATCGCCAAGTTGGAGGTGGGCTTGGGCAAGTGTCGCTAGGTTGACTGTCGTATTGATAACCATATCGAGGTCTTGTTGGATACGTATGGCTTCTGTTGCCTGCGTTATCGCCTGGGGATAGGCAGCAGTGGGCAAACTGACCGTTGCCAAGAACCCCAAGAAATCTGCCACCATATACATATCCCCCTGCTCACGCACGAGTGCCAACCCCTCTTCTAGCAATTGTTGCGCTTGGGCATAGTCGCCCATATCCCGCACGACTGCCCCCAGGTTGGAGAGGATGTAGGCTTGTCCTGCCTCATCGCCTATCTCGCGGCTAATAGTGAGTCCCTGCTGGAGATATTCCTGGGCTTGGGCTAGATTCCCCAAGATGCGATAGAGAATACCTAACTCATTGTAGACATTCAACTCCTCCCAACGATTGCCAATGGAACGCTGTATGTGCAGCGAATCGAGGAGAAAATCAAGCGATTGGGCATACTCGCCACGGCTACGGGTAACGATGGCAAGGTTGAGCAAACTGCCCCCCTCTGCGGCGCGTTCACCTATTGCGCAGCGCACGTCAAGGGCAGACTGGTAGTAGCGGATGGCTTCGGTAAGCTGCCCTTGTTGATCTGCGACAATGCCGAGACTATTGAGTACATCGGCTTCTCCCTGCCGATTGCCGCTGCTCTGGTTGAGCAAAAGGGCGATCTCGTAATGCTCTTTTGCGCTATCAAAGTTGCCCTGGTTGAGACAGATAGCCCCCATCCCTCGCAACACCTGGGCAAAGGCGAGGGCAGTCTCCATTGCCAGCTTATTATCAGGCGTTTGGGCTATCAAGATGCGCCGTAAGGCTTGCTTGTACCAGGTATGACTGCCAATGTAATCTCCCTGGCGGCGGGCAATCATGCCAAGTTGACTCAGGCAGAGTACCTCGTTCATCCTGTCTCCCTCGGCAATGCTGGCGTTGAGGGCGCGGTTGGTGGCTTCAAGAGCTTGGGGGTAGTCGCTTACCGCTTCGTAATATTTCCCCCAAAGGTACGCCACCACAAAGCCTGGGACACCCGGTGCCTGCTCCATTGCCCGCAGCGATTCCAACTCTGCCTTGCGTTCGCCGGTAATATGGGAAATTTCTACTATACCCCTTCGCCACTGCCAGCGTTCTTCTAGCTCTAGGGCTTGCTCATAGTAATACAGGGCAATCTCGTTGGCATAGCTATGTTGGGCTTTCTCGGCAGCTTTACCGAGATAGTAGACGGTCTTATCGTGAACCCCACTTGCCTTGTAATGATAGGCAAGTTGCTCAATAGCGTCAGGGTGGATATGCTCGATGGATTCAGCGACAGCTTGGTGCAGCGAGCGGCGTTGAACTTCGAGCAACGTCTCATAAACTACCTCACGGGTGATGTTGTGCTTGAAAATGTAGCTAATAATTGGTTCAGGCGTTTCTATCCTCGCAAAATCGCGCTGTTCAAACACTTCTATTTCTTCACGCAGCAGCGATTCTTCTGGGTGTATAGGATGAGCCATTTCTAGCACATCAAGCTCAAAGATGCGCCCGATAACACTGGCGACCTTGAGGGTGAGCTTGTGGGATTCTGGCAGGCGGTCTATACGGGAAAGCACAATACTTTGCACCGAGTCAGAGATACCCAGAGCATTGGTTGGGAGTGAGGATGAGGGGGCTAGTTCCCATTCCCCTTGCTCATTTTCTACAAGACACTGGGCAGATTGGAGCGTTTGTATCAACGGCGGGGCAAGGGTCCAGGTCTGGTCTTCCTGTTGGATGAGCTTCTCCGACTCGCGTAGGGCATCTACCAGCTCTTCCACAAAAAAGGGATTACCCTGGGTCTGTACTTGGATAAGCGAAAGGGCTAAGGGGTTTACTGTTCCCTTGACCCGATTCTGTGCCAACCCTGCAACTGCTAACGGAGAGAGTTCATTCAGGTTGATGTGGTGGTAGTAGTCCAGTTGCTTGATTTGGGTAGTAAACTGTGCCATCCCCCTTACGCCCCCGCCCATAGCAGCATCTTCTATCAACGGACGCTGCACCAGCAGCAGCATAATTTGCGTGCGGGGGATTACCCGGCTGAGGGCTAGGGTCAACCCAAGCGATGACTCGTCTATCCAGTGGATGTCCTCAAGAATAAGCACCATGGGGGTATCAGTAGTCCATACTTGCAGCACATCGGTGATGAGCGCAAACAGGGCTTCCTGCCGCTGGCGAGCATCAAAGGAAGCGGTAGTCGCATTGTCGGGAATGGGCAGGTCGAGCAGGTCGCCAAGCAGCGGCAAACGCACGATCCAGTCGGGATTGAAATAGCCAAGCATCATTTCGAGTTGGGCTATCTGTTCCTGGATAAATGCCTCTACGTCAGCATGCAGCGGTGGGGTCTCGGCTATGGCAAAGAACGCCTGAAAAATTTGTCGCCAGGGGGTGTAGGCACTGTATTGGCTTGTCCCCTGACATACCCCGGCAAACATTTGCATACCAGATTTGGTGGCTTGTTGGCTAAACGCGGCGATAAGGTGGCTCTTGCCAATACCTGCTACCCCTTCAATATGGACAATTTGTCCCTGTCCACGTTGCGTAGCTTCAAGCCGTTCAGTGAGAATGGCAAGCTCCTGCTCGCGCCCGACCAGCGGATTTTGCGAGAGGACCAACAATTGTTTTTGGCTTAGGTGCTTTCTCCCCCGCACCAACGCCACTTCTATCGGGTGTTTCTTGCCTTTGACCTGTATAGACCCCTGAGACTCAAAGTGGTAAAACTGTTGGGCTTCAATGACAATGCGCTGGCTAACCATCGTCTGTCCCGGCTCCGTTGCTGCCATCAACCGTGCGGCAAGGTTGACCTCATCACCAAGCACGCCATAGGTGCGGCGGCGAACGCTGCCATATGCCCCTGCCCGCATAGACCCACGGGTGATGCCAATTTGCACCGGCTGGATGTAGGACAAGCTAGAGGGGATGGCTTGAAGGTCAATCGCGGCTGCCACTGCCCGCATAGAGTCATCGTCGTGGGCAATGGGAGCGCCAATAGCGGCATACAGGTAGCTCCCCTTGTCGCCTATCGTCACCTGGAGCAAAAAGCCTTCATAGCGCATCAAACAACCTTGCACCCACTGGATATAGGCATCGAGCTTTTCGCCGGCTTCCGCATCGTTGTCGTAGTCTATCCCCTGAAAGCGCAGGAACAGGGCTACCGATGGGCGTATCTCGGCAAGGAATTGTCCATAGCCACGCGATAGGCGTTCATAGATGGGCGGCAGCAGCCATTCCCGCGTGACCTCAAGCGTCAACGATTGTACCTCTATCTCTTCCCAGGGGGTTTCGGCTACGGGGACGGTGAGTCCAGACACGACAGCAAAGTGGGCATGGGGGTCATCGCCAGTCCGCCAATCATCTACAATGGTTTGTGAGCCGAGAGCGGCTATGGTCGCCGGTGCCAGCACCACCTCGCCCTTCTCGGCGTGTTTCTCTGCTGCTGCCATCCATTCGAGCGGCTTACCGGCTACCACGTCCATACGTTGAATATCGGGATTGCCCACGAGGAAGCGGCGCACAACACCGGTGGCAACGGCAGCTTTCATTGCCAGGGCAACGCTACTCCCATCGGGAGTTGCAATCGAGACGAATTGCTGCATCGTGGCTTGCATTGCCAAGCCACACGCAGTAGCTCGCAAACCGTTGTCGTTATCCAACCAACAGGTAATAGCATCACCGCTAAATACTAGCACACTGCCATGATAGCGGTGGACTTGGGCAATGAGCGCATCATACACTTGGTTGAGAATACGGGTCAATTCTTCGGCACCGCGGCTTGCCCCAAGCGTCTGGACGAGGGCTTCGGTGAGCGGTGTAAAGCCGGAAATATCGGCAAACAGCACTGCTCCAGTGGCATAGTCGGGGAGTTCGGTGTTGGTAGCAAGGGCATGGCGGCGATCTATGGGGATATAGGCTTCGGCTGATTCCATATTCAGCGGTGATCCTTACTCTACATATCTGATAGCGTTGCTGTCTATTATAACGAAACTGGTAGCAACTTTCTGGTGTTGCTGGTGGCGTGTGGACTAGCGTTGCCATTGCATTGCCCATGCAATACCCCGTTGCAGATTGCCTTTTGTCGTGATAGCACTAAGGTCTGCCCCTAGTGTGACCAGCGTTTGTGCCATTGCGGGGCTAATGCCAGTTAGCACAACCTCTGCCCCTAGCAGTTGTACCGCCTGCGCCGATTGGATGAGGGCTTGGGCTACTTGGGTGTCTACCACCGAGATGCCAGTCAAGTCGAGTATCGCTACCTCTGCTTGGTGACGGTCTATGCCTTCCAAGAGCGTTTCCATAATGCTCTGGGCGCGTTGGGTATCAATGCTGCCAACAACCGGCAGCAGCAAGATGTGATTGCTGAGGGGGACGAGCGGAGTAGAAAGCTCCCCGATAGCAGTACGCTGCGCCTCGATAATATCCTGTTGGAGTTGAGCGCGTTCTTGCTCTTGCGCTATCTGTTCAGTCATATCTTGGTGAAAGGAAATGATCATTTGTGGATCGCCCTGATTATCGCGCACCAAGAGGGTAGAAACTTGCACGGGAAAGGTGCTGCCATCTTTGCGCTCATGGGTGACGATATTTGCCCAAAAGTTGTTTTTGAGCAGATGAGCGTAGAGAGCATCGACTCGCTCTTGGCTGTGTTGGGCAAGGTTTGCTAGGTGAACTCCAACTATATCGTGGTCATACCGGTACATTTCCCGAAAAGCAAGGTTGGCATAGGTGATAATTGCCTCCATATTTGCTACGAAAATGCCATAGGGAGAGTGCTCAACAACAAGCTGAAAGACCCGAAGTTCGTTGGTGCGTTCTTGCACCTGTTGGGCAAGGGTATTGCGGACTTGGCGTAGCTGAGTCTGCATATGCTCGTGTTGCACTGCAACGCCAATGATGTTGGCTATCGCTTTGAGGGCATCTATTTCGGTGATGTTCCATTCCCGTTCTTTTTCACAGTCATCAAAGCCAATAAACCCCCACCACTGACGATCAACGAAGATGGGGACGACAAGGATAGACTGAATGTCTTGTGGGGCAAGGATAGCTCGCTCGCCTTCAGGAAACCCACTAACTTTGCCAAAGATCGTTTTCCTTCGACTGAGGTATCGTTGCCAACGGGTAAATCCTAGCTCTTCGTAGGAAAGGTTTTGCAGGTCTGGATTGTCGAGTTGTGGGGTGATGCCGGGTGCTGCCCATTCATATCGCTGGCTCATCATCTGTATTCCCTGGTCGTCTTCATAGTTGACGAAGATGTAGACTCGGCTAACCTGCGTAGCGTTGCCGAGGCGTTCCAGGATTTCGGTGATATGTTTGTCTAGTCCTGTTGTGCGGACAAATTGGTCGGCAGCAAAACTGACGGTTTCCAATATAGCTTGCAACGTTATTTCGGTAGGGGTTCGTTCTTGCCGTTTGTGCATAATGTGAATAACTCACTTTCCCGATACGTTCTTCTCTGCTTTGATTATAGCATGTGACGGGCAGCTTGTGCATGGGGAGTGGGTTTGCCCTATAAGAGAGCAGGGCGAGGGGGAGAGGGTTGTTGCTCCTCTGCACAGCAATGTCAAAAAGACTGCTATAATGGGACAATGATGTAGGTTACACATAATTTGGATCATACACCATGAGAGATGAGAGAAAGGACCAATGTCATGCAAGAAGCCGAGCTACTCCGCCAACAACTAGAGGAAGCACGACAAGCGCAGAATCAAAAAACCGAGCGTCAATTGCTAGAAGAACTAGGGAGCCACTATTTTTCCATTGGTGAATTTGCCCAAGCCCTCACCTACTATGAGCAAGCGTTGAGCAAAGACCGAACCCAGGGGAATCGCACCGGGGAAGTTTCGTTGCTCAACAGCATGGCTCTGGTGTATGATGAGCAAGGCGAACCCCAACAAGCCCTGGACCTGCTCCAACAAGCCATCCCCATTGTACGCGATATGGGCGACAGGTCAGGTGAGGCGACTACGCTCAATGATATGGCACTGGTCTACCAAGACATAGGCGAACCCCAACAAGCCCTGGACCTACTCCAACAAGCCCTTATCCTGCGCCGCGAGGATGGAGACCGAGCAGGGCAGGCAACCACGCTCAATAACATTGCCGGTATCTACCATGCCATAGGCGAACCCTATCGCGCCCTCTCCTTCTACAAGCAAGCATACCCGGTCTTTCAGCAGATTAACCACCGGGCAGGCGAAGCGGCAACCCTGAACAATATGGCTCTTGTCTATCGCAATGTGGGCGAACCCCAACGCGCTCTTGTGTTGCTCCAACAAACCCTGCCCATCCGCCGCGAGGTGGGAGAGCAAGTAGAAATTGCCAACACGCTTACCTGTATGGCTTCGGTCTTAATGGACATGGGACGCTACAATGATGCGCTTGAATCCTTTGAGCAATCTATAGCCCTAGAGCGGGAAGCCCAACACCATGCCGGTGAAGCGGCTGGTTTGGTCGGGGCAGCCCGGTTGCTCTACCGTCACCTAGACCGCCGAGAAAATGCCATGCACTATATGGAGCAGGCGATTACCGTCTTGGATGCTGCCCACTTGAGCCGGGATAGAGCGGGGCATACCACCGAAATGCTCAAACAGGTGTTGGCAACCATGCAGCGCAATGAATCCCTCAGCAGGCTGCGTGACGAGACCGAAACTATGTCTACAAACCAAGTCCAGCAGATTGTCGGTAATACGATTGCTGTTATGACGGTAGCACAAGACCAATGGGCAGAATGGCATACCTCTATGGCAGGGGCATTGCAGCATGCCGAACAGCAAGGCGAAACGTGGCAGGATGAGGCAGCATTTTTCCAGGCGGTTATCAATATACTAGATGGGCAATCTCCCACACTGCCAGAACAACACCCCTATGCCCAAGCGGTAGCAGAAATGAACCGGGGTATTCGCGCCGGGCGGGTGCGAATAGTTCCAATTGAAGAGGAGCAGACCGAATCGCCAGAGGAAGCCGCCTCGCTCAACTCAATGGCGCAGGTGTATATGGAGAATGGGCAACATCAGAAAGCCCTGGAAATCTACCAAAAAGCCCTAGCTATCTGTCGCAAGGCAAAAGATGTGGTTGGTGAAGCCAATACCCTAAGTGCTATTGCCGAGGTTCACCATGCCCTCGGTCAATCACAGCAAGCGGTGGATTACTACGACCAAGCCCTTGCGCTCTACCGTGAGCATAGGCGAGAGCATGGCGAAGCCCTCGTGCTTGACCAGATGGCACTGCTCTACCGTAACATTGGGCAGCCCCACTATGCGCTTGAACTTTACGAGCAGTCGCTGCCCATTTGCCGCAATATTGGCGACAAGCCCAACGAAGCTGCCACACTCAATGGTATGGCATCGGTCTTTATGGACCTGGGGCGGTATGATGAAGCCTTGACGACCTATGAACAGTGCGCCAACATTGAGCGGGAGCTCGGCAACTATGCGGGTGAGGCAGCAGGCTTAATTGGCGCAGCTCGCTTGCTCTATCGCCACTTGCACCGCCACGAGGATGCGGTAGCTACGCTGGATAAGGCGATCCATATGCTGGAAAGCACCGGCTTGTCGCAGGATGCCGCCGGGCATACTACGGCGATGCTCAAACATGTGGCGGCAATGATGCGCCGCAGCGAAGACCTCGACATTATCCCTGATGGAGTGCAAAAGATGTCTGCTGACCAAATTCAACAAATGGTCAGTAACACGATTACGGTACTGACCATGGCACAGGACAAACGCGCCGATTGGTATGCTGCTATGCAGGGGGCATTGCACGAGACGCAGCAGCGGGGGGAAGGCTGGCAACCAGAGGCAGATTTCTTCCAAGCCATATTGTCGTTGCTAGACGGCAAGACTCCCTCGTTACCAGATGACCATATCTATGCACCAGTGTTGGCAGAGTTGCTCCAGAATGTGCAAACGAGCCATGCCCATGAGACAGCACCGCCTGTGGAAGAGGTCGCTAGGGCAGTAGAAGATTACATTCGTGCAAAGGATAGGCAAACCCGCCGGCAGGTGCTTGAAGCCCAAGAAATGCTGCTCTTCCGTCCGGGGGCGGCAGTGTTGCTAGAACAAAAAATGCACCGTGCCCAAGCAGATGGAGAACAGGCAAAGGCTGCCATGCTGCACGATTTGCTTAACTTGTTACAAGAATGTACCTCAAATGGTATCGCTGCGACTTTTGCCAAACGTACCACAAGCCAATCTTGTGACCCTGCGCTCATAGATGAAGTGGTGACGCGCACAGTAGCCGCATTGCAGGGCGAGCCGGAAAAGAAACTAGAACACACCACCTATCTCACCCAGTTGGATTCGCGCATCCAGGATGAACATATCAAGGCGTTGATCCATACGATACAGGTAGCCATGTTTGGAGCAAATATCCATGAGCTAGGCAGTGATCTTACCCCAACGTGCCGCGAGGCGTGGGAGCGTATTGTTGCCGGGGTGGAGCAGACATAGGCAGGTGAGGATTTTTTCAGGTGCTACCGTGTCGCTAAGGGGAGCACTTCCTAGACCATTGGAATAGATATGCCAATAACACCATTCGCCAAACTCTTGCATTGCTGCATAGACACGCTTGCCCATCAATCGCTCTACACCCGGCTACTGGTGCCTGCTATGCGTGACCAACGCGAAGAACTGCTCGATACCCCTACGGTTGAGCAATCAAGCCTTGCCGCAAACCTAGCAGACATCCGTATGGTCAATCGGTGGCTTGGCGATAGTGCCGCGTTGGGGCATGTCCTTGCGCCGCTGTGCCAACGTATTCTGTCCTCACCCACTGAAACTGACCAGCAGCAGACTATCACGTTGCTAGACGTAGCAACAGGGTCAGCAGACCTGCCAATGGCTTTGCACCATTGGGCAAAGCGACAGCATATCCCCTTGCACATCTACGCTTCAGACGTGCTGATGGGCGCACTCGCGGTAGCCCGCCAGCAAACTAACGCCAGCATACCGCTTATCTGCCACGATGCCCTTCATCTGCCCTATGCTGATGGCACATTTGACTTTGTGACCTGTGCAAAAGCCCTGCATCACTTTGCCCCACAAGCAGCCCAAGAGTTGCTCCGTGAGTTGGCACGGGTAGCTCGCCATGCTGTGGTGGTAAGTGATCTCAGCCGTTCGTGGGTAGCCTATTGGGGGGCGCATGCGCTTGGTTTGGTGCAGCACAGCGACATTAGCCGGCATGACGGTCCACTCTCGGTACTGCGTGCCTATACCCCTGCTGAAGCGTACCAACTTGCCCAACAAGCAGGATTATCGGCAGAGATTACTACCGATTACCTCTTTCGGTTGATGCTGGTTATCCAGCGAGGATAGGCTACTGGTCACTGGTCTACTGGCTACATAGGACCGGGGGTACCTTTTGAGGCGCGGACGATTTCGTCTATCTCTTCATCAGAAGGTCCACCGCCATTTTGCGCCCACCATTGCCGATACCAACGCAGATTCTCTGTGAAGGCTGTCAGCACCTCACTGGCAGTTAGGGGGCAGACTTTTTCACGCAACATCTCCATAGTCTCTTCACGATCATCAGTACTGATATTGCATATACCCCACAGAATACGCTCTGCTCGCAAGAAAAACAATTCCCGCTCGATAGGCGGAAACTCGCCGTCTATTGAGCGAATGTTGCCCAGGTAGCAGATGGTGCGCTGGCGGGGGCTACCCGACTCGTCACGGTAGCTCTCGACGAGGTAAGCATCGTGAAAACTGGTATTTGCGGTTATGGTTTTGTGTCGGCGTACTACCCATCGTACATACATCGGGACTGTCTCCTCAAAAGACCTTCCCTAAAATTATACCGTATGATGGGGGGATTTTGAAACCTATATATAATTCTTGCTTGAGAGAACATGGGGGACAGATGGGAGTTCATAGAACTTATGCAGTTTGGACACAAATACTTGGTTGTTGAGTCAAGTACAATGATTGGGTATCTGGCTTCCTACCATAATGTTGGATTACCATGACAATGCTGCAAACCTGATTACATAACCGCAAAACCTGTATAACTACGATAGCATTCTGGCTGAAAGCCAAGAACAATGTGCGTTTGTGGGATACCTTTCATCACTATAGCAATCCTACATCAGTTGTAAACAACTATTTGGGAACATGAGATACTGTTTACCCCAATGAATGAGAACAAGAGGCTTGTGTTCCCTAGTATACTCACAACTCAACTAGGATTGCTATAGTGTTCTCCCCCATGTCGGTATAGACAGACAAACAGATGTCTACAAAGAGACATGTAACAGGAATACAACGGTGCTATCGTAGAACAATGCTACAACAGACCTACTCTGATTCTAGCACACAGCAGAAACGCTTGCAATAACTTGGGGAAATGTCGAGATAAGCAGCATCACAACTCACACAGCCAATGTGCCAACGAGGATACTTGGTCAGCATCCGTCAAGTTTGCAGCATTGCTCAAGGTGGTTTGTTCTAGCTGTTCCCATAGCTCATCAGCCATGCGTTTGGCTATGGCTGCAGCAATAAAGAAGGTTTTAGGGAAGAGGTTTTTCTGTTGAAACCCGTTTCTGATGCGAATCAATGCCGATCCAGCAGTCTTCCAATGTTCATCAGCACCCGCAGGGTCAATCCCCCCTTTCAATTCCCCCAATGCAAGGTAACGGGAAGGAGAAGAGACAACTGGTGATTTCTGTATAGGGTGCATAAGATCGTGGTGGGAGCAATCTAACAGGCACAGGTCAATATTGTTACGCACCAGTGGGACTGTCAGATTGGTGAGGATGGTTCGCTTTTGCCCGTTGTTGTTCCAACTTATCCCACGTAAGTGTACCTCAATATCAGCATCAGCAGCAGTCATGGGTATCCACGTATGGGTTGTTTTATGTAACCAATGGTAGGGTTTGGTTGCCAACGTGAGGGTAGCAATAATGGACCGTGCCAATTTGCGTTGGGCTAGGATGCCACCCACATTTCGCATAGACCCACCCAGGGTATCACCTCTTGTTAGCAAAAAACGAAAGACTAACTCCTCAACAAAGTCTTTTCCAGAAGGCTCAAGAAAGTGTTGTATCAGTCCTTCTATGGCTTTTTGTTTGTGTTCTGCTAGAAAATGGCTAGCAGCTTTGTCTGACACACCGGCAGCTTTGAGGAGTGCCGGTTGTATCTCATCTATCTTGAGTAGGTCATAGGGAGATGCTACCTGTGAAGCTATCGTTTTGAGTGCTCGTGCCTCTTCAATATAGGGAGTAGCACAACGATTTCGCTCAAGAGCCAACGCAATAAAACCTGCTCGCACTGCTTCGTAGGGAGTGACTAACTCCTCGCTGCTTTGCAAATGGCGCAAATAGGGTCTTGATGCCGTCATCCCCGTTTCCTCCACACATACACACACTTTCGCAAAACATCTCGCCCATGCAGTCCCATCTGTTGACTGCTATTTCCTTTGCCATTCGGCAAAACCAAAATAGCCTCTACCGCAAAACCAAGGTGTTCTGCCATATGGGACAAGATCATATCTACCGATATACTGGCACCAGCATAGCGCACATTGTCATTGACCATAAACAACAAACCACCAGGCTTGAGCACCCGCGCACATGCAGCAATCACACATGCCATCTCATAAAAATAGCCGCGGACCATCCTGGGAATACCGTTATTGTTCAATTGTTTTGTGGCTTTTTGGTGCTCCAAATACTGCAAAACCGCTTGGAGCAACGGTTGATTATCTGCCACAGTAAGCGCATTGTGCCAATTAGGATTGATACGGAGCAGGTCTTTTGCTCGATGCTCAACGGTACAACTTATCATCTGTTGTCGTAAGTGGACAAGTTCTTGCTGACTAATCCCAAGCAATGCCAGTTCTAGGGCATACGTCCGCGTATAGTCATACCGATTGCAGTAGGGGGGTGAGGTCATAATGGCATCGTATGATGCATTTGGTAGTGTTGGCAGAATATCCAAACAAGAACCACTATCCAATTGTAGCACATTCCCACGGTTAGCCATTTCAAAGAAGCTCATCTGTTGCCTATACTGCTGTGTATCGTCTATGATTTCTTGGAGTTTCACCCCTATAGCAGATGAAAAGTCGGGTATATGCCCTTTATTGAATGGTTTAGCACCCTGGCGACGATGCGAACGGTAGTCCCAACGCAAATACTGCCCATCTTTACGGGTATAGCTGATAGACTCAAGGATGCACAATAAGGCAAACTGTAAGATTGTTTGTACATGCTGATCTTCCTGCTGTATTGCTGCCAAATAGTGCTCAATAGCATCTACCGTTTCCGTAGCATAGGCACCATCGGTAATGCGAAGGGTGGATAGGGGGAGTTTATCTTGGGTATGCTGCCAGGGCTGGCTTGTTGCCCAATAGTTAATCCTCTCTATATCATCATTGGTGAAATCTCGCTCTAAACAAACCCTTGTTAAGATAATCTGCTGTCCTATCGGCAGCAGCTCTATACCATGCGTATCTAGCCCCAACGATTGGGCAGCAAAGAGCGCGGTACCACTACCAGCGAAAGGGTCTAAAAGGGTTCCCCGGTTGATTCCGTAGGTAGTGAACAGGTATTCCACTAATGGGGCTGAAAACGCCTCTTTGTATTTGTACCAACGGTAAGATGATAGCTCTTTATTCGCCTGAAAGCTGACAAACGCCCGGGAGAGATGGGGTTCTCTCTTGAAAACCTTGTGAAAATACTGGGCTAATTCGCTATCAAGCTGATGAATAGCCGCTAATGATGCAGAATTTGGCGATAATGCTCGTGCTTCCCCCATCACCTGCCCACCTTCCCCTCACGCGCATAAAACCATTTCACCATAACGTTGACCTTTGCTCTGTCTCTATTACCTGATCACCCCTTGCCATTATACCACCCCATCTGTCCCCATTATCCCCCCTACTATTGACAGCATGCCCCCCCCATAGCTACAATAGGTTTAACAAAACACGAGCGGCGAAGTAGAGAGAGCTACCAGAGAGAGCTACGACAAACACCTTATGAAACCATCAGTTATACGGCAAGCCCTCAACCTCGGCTTAGGAGCGGCTGCCAAACTCACCGGACCGCATTTGCCCCAACGGTTCCGTCAACCTTTGCCCCAAACCAACGGCACCATCCCACTGCGTCACCTGCATCGCCCGGTCCAAGTGATGCGTGACAGATGGGGCGTTCCCCACATTTACGCCGACAACAACCACGACCTCTTCGCTGCGCTTGGCTACGTCCATGCCCAAGATAGGCTCTGGCAAATGGACCTCAACCGTCGCACGGGACACGGGCAACTTGCCGAAGTGCTTGGTCCATTGGCACTCGATACAGACCGCTTCATACGCACCCTCGGATTTGGGCGGGTTGCCCAACAGGAAGCTCACCTGCTTGACGAAAATTGCCAATATGCCGTTCATGCCTATATAGGCGGTGTGAATCACTACATCGAAACCAACATGCACCGCTTACCAATGGAATATGGCATGGTTGGGCTAGAACCACGCCCATGGACCGTTGCTGATACGCTGGTATGGAGCAAGATCATCGCGCTGAATCTCTGTGGCAACTGGACAACCGAACTGTTGAATAGCAGCATCCGCTCGCTAATTGGCGATGAGCATACCTGCCCCTTCGAGTACCCTGCCGACCACCCGCTCACGATACCGCCATCCGCCCCCAAGCCTGCTGCTCCCTTCCCATTGACGGGTGAGGGGGGACAGGGCAGCAATGGGTGGGTAGTCAGCGGCGAACGGAGCGCATCGGGTAGCCCCCTGCTTGCCAATGACCCCCACCTGCTTTTGACGCTCCCTTGCATCTGGTATGAGGTACATCTCACTGGTGGCGACTATGAAGTCACCGGCGTGTCTTTCCCTGGTATCCCGGTTATTCTCATTGGACACAATGCCCACATTGCATGGGGTATCACCAACTCTATGTCTGATGTGCAAGACCTCTACATTGAACGATTCGCTATCAATACCCCAAGCCAGAGTACCCCCCGCTACCTCTGGAATGACACATGGCGCGAGGCGGAAGTGGTCAAGGAAGAGATTACTGTGCGCGGCAAACCCAATCCATACGTTGAGACAATCCACATCACCCACCACGGACCGGTTATTACACCGGTTGCTGCGCCCCCCAAAAGCCCCCTCGCCACCCACTGGCGCATATCACAGAGCCATGCCCCTGCTACCCATGTTGCCCATCCCTGGAAAGAAGAACTGGCGCTCCGTTGGACCGCCCTACAACCAAGCACGATTTTTGCCTCCCTGCTTGCCCTCAACCAAGCACAAGATTGGCAGCAGTTTCGGGCAGCCCTGGCGCAGTGGGATGTTCCCCCGCAAAACTTCATGTATGCGGACACCGCTGGACACACCGGCTATGCCCTAGCCGGCGCACTGCCCATCCGCAAACAGTACAATAGCCAAATGCCGCTGCCCGGTTGGACTGATGCGTATGAGTGGACTGGCTATGTACCAGCAGACGAACTCCCCGCACGGTTTGACCCACCAGAGGGGTACATCGTCAATGCCAACAACCGCATCACTGACGACTCGCACCCTCACCGCGAGTCGCTCAAGGGAAACTGGTTTGCTGGCTATCGTGCCACTCGCATTACCGACATGCTCAACGCCACCCCCCACCACACCATCGCCACGTTTGCCGAGATACAGCAGGATGTCTACAGCATCCCCGGTAAAGAACTGGCACGGGTTATGACGAATGTTCCCCTGAAAATGCCGCTAGAAAAGCATGCCCGTGATCTGCTCGTGGCATGGGATGGATACTTGACCAGCGATTGCGTTGGTGGCACCATTGCTACGGTATTGCGCTTTCACCTAGAGCAATTTGCTCATAATGACCTAAACACGCTATACTATGCCCAAGCCGGTATTGGCGCATTTGCCACATTGCCCTACAATAGCCTGGTAGGGCGGCAAGCCTTGCCTGACATCATTGCCCAAATAGACGCGGCAACGACCCGTGAACAGCGGGCGGCATGGCAAGCCTTGCTGCAAAAGAGCATACACCAGACCGTCAAGGAGCTACAAGAACGGTTTGGCAAAGACCCGCGCACATGGCGGTATGGACAGATGCATCGCCTCGAACTGCGCCACCCGCTTGGTTTGGCTGCGCCGTTGGCACCGCTCTTCAACCGTGGACCGTGGGAAACCGGTGGCGATTTGGACACCGTTTGTATGGGCTATACGCCGCGAGCAACCCCCACCGGGGCTATCTATGTGGGACCTTCCTATCGCCAGATATGTGATACTGGCAATTGGGATGCAAGTTGTAGTATCATAACAGGGGGGCAAAGTGGACACCCCGCCAGTCGCCACTATAGCGATATGGTGTCGCTCTGGTATACTGGCAATTACCACCCGATGTTGTGGAGCCGTTCCGAGGTGGTGCGCCATACTGTCGCTGCCCTAACGCTGGAGCCTGAACAGAAACCGTAGAGAAAACCTGTATGACAACAGTTGATTTAGCTTCATCATCGCACACGCATCAAGAGCATGAGCTAGTCGGTGGCAAGACCCGCCGCTTTGCCATATCCATTGAGCAGATTGCCTACCTTGCCATTTTCGTACTCGCGTTGCTAATGCACCTCTGGCAGCTTGATGGTCGAGCACTGCACCACGATGAAACGCTGCATGCGTCCTATTCTTGGTACATCTTCAAGGGGCAGAGCTACATGCACGACCCCCTACTACACGGTCCCTTCCTCTACTACATGGGCGCGGTGATGTACTTTCTCTTTGGCGACAATGACTTTACCGCACGGCTTGGCTTTGCGCTCTTTGGCACGGTCATGACCATTCTGCCCTACCTGGTGCGGCGAGAAATAGGCAAACCTGCTGCACTGCTCGCCTCGCTCTACCTGCTTATCTCACCAAGTTTTCTCTATATGGGGCGGTTTGCTCGCCACGACATCTACTCCATCACCTTTGAGTTGCTTGTGTTTATCTCCATTCTGCGCTATACCAGCACGCGCAAAGCTCGCTGGCTCTATACCGGCGTGATAGCCTTTGCGCTGATGTTTGTCAACCAAGAGACAAGCTACCTCTTCCTCGTGATGGTTGCTATGCCGCTGGTCTTTATGTTTCTGTGGCGGGTGATGAAGCCGGGGATTCTCGTGGTGGCAGCAATGGCAGTTGCGGTAGCATCACTGGTATTTGTGCTGCCGGGTGAGGCACAGACTGGCAGCGAAAACAAGGCGGTGCGTGACGAGACTACCAATGAGATACAGGTGAAAGAACCGGGACCGCTGTTTGGTTGGGGACCGCTAGAGACTGCCGACAACGACTATGCCCTACGTATCCGCAACCGCTCCGACAACGACAGCGGCAAATCGCTCGGCGAAAACTTTGCCCGTTATGTAGGTGAACTGTGGGCATTTTTTCGCCACCCGGCGGTGCTGAGTGCCATTGGCGTAACGCTTGGTGGGTTGGCGTTGCTCGTTTGGCTCATTTGGTTTTGGCGTGATGCAGCGGGGGCAAGCGCGTGGGATAGGGCATGGCAACGGGGGGACGCGGTGATGCCAGTCTATGCCAGTCTTGCCGCCAACAAACGTTGGCTTATTGCCATTGGGCTATTTTTGCTAATCTACGTCTTTTTCTTCACAGCATTTTTGACCAACATCTTGGGGATTATCACCGGCACGACAGGCTCATTGCTCTATTGGATGGCACAGCACCATGTTGAGCGCGGCGGACAACCAACCCATTACTATGCGGTGTTGTTAGCCGTCTATGAGCCTTTGCTGATTCTCTGGGCAATTGTGGGGTATATCCTGCTTATTGTAGATGGGGTACGATGGCTTATGCACCGCACCCCTGCCCCCTCCCAAGACAAAAACGAACCGCGAGTGTCAACGAGCGGATTATCTCCCCAAGACAAAAACGAACCGCGAGTGTCAACGAGCGGATTATCTCCCCAAGACAAAAACGAACCGCGAGTGTCAACGAGCGGATTATCCCCCGACCCCCCCGATCCCACAGCGGACGAGGGGGAACATCCTCAACCCCCTACTGCTAACGTTACCCTAGAACGACAACCAACGTATGTCCCACTATTCCTGGGGTGGTGGGGGATTGTTGCCCTGCTAATGTACACTTGGGCAGGCGAAAAGATGCCCTGGCTCAGTACCCACATTGCGCTGCCTATGACGCTGTTTGCAGCGTGGGCATTGCAACGGGTGCTGTTTGGGCATCCAGACCGCCCGGTTATGCATCCCTTTGAACCCTCTAGGCGGGTGTTGTTCTTCTTCTTTATTGGGCTATTTCTGGCGACCAGCGGACTTAACTATGTCGTCATCACAACTTTTGTGGGGGCAGAGGTTCGCACCAATGTACCCGGCTTGATACTCGTTGCGCTAGTGATGGTCCTGTTCCTGATGGTCATTCTGCTCGCCGGGATGAACTGGGGGTGGCGATGGGCATTAGGGGTGCTTGCCATCTGCATAACGCTAGTTGGTGGGATGTACACCTTCCGTAGTAGCTATCGCCTCGCCTACGTCACCGGCGATGTTCCCCGTGAAATGTACATCTACACCCAGACCTCGCCCGATGTGCGTAATGTGGTACGAAAGTTGGAGGAGATTTCCTACCGGCGCACCCGTGGGTTGCATATGCCGGTGATGTATGACAACGAGACCGTTTGGACATGGTATCTTCGCAATTTCACCAATGCCCAAAGGACCGGTACTACTATGTCAGCACCGGCAAACGATGTCATGGCAATTGTGTTGCTCCAAGAAAACTACAATAACAGCGAGCAAAACCGCGAATATTTGGAGCCGTTTATTCGCCAACGCTACCCATTGCGTTGGTGGTTTCCCGAAGATAGTACCTACCGGTTGCGGAAAGGGTGGGCAGCCGCAGATGAGGAGCCTGCGTCATTGTTGGCACGGGTGCTGCGGCAGCCATTCCAAGATGAAACGCTCATTGAGCTATGGGAATTTTTGATCTACCGTAATCCTGGAAAACCGCTTGGCTCTTCAGATTTTATTTTGGCAGTGCGCCCCGAAATAGCCGACCAGATGGGATGGGGGCTAGGGGCAACCCTATCGGGGAAGTGAGAGAAGTTAAGAGATAACCAAACAAACCTATGACAACAGAAATCCTGAAACCACAAACTGCACCACAGACGGCACAACAACCCTCGTGGCTTGAGCGTACCTTCCACCTGACCAGTGTGCAGTTGGAAGTCGCTGCCTATGTGCTCATCGTCCTATTGAGCATCGTTACTCACCTGTGGCAGCTAGACAAGATGGCAATGCACCATGATGAGTCTATCCATGCATGGGCAAGTTGGCGGTACTACAGTGGGCATGAGGGGTTTAACTGCTACTCTCCGCCTGGCGAGACCCGCACCTCAGCCTCCTACTGCTATGATCCCGTCTACCACGGACCATCGCTCTATATGCTAACGCTGGTTTCCTATTTCCTGTTTGGTGATGGTGATGCCCAAGCACGTCTACCTATGGCGGTAGCCGGGGTGCTCATGGTCGCCTCGTGTTGGATGTTTCGCCCGCTGCTAGGGCGGCGTGGGGCGCTCATCGCCGCGGTGCTATTAGCCTTCTCCCCTTCGCTGCTCTACTACACCCGCTTTGCTCGCCACGATGGACTCATGGTGCTGTGGGAAGTGTGGCTTGTGGCAAGTGTCTTTCGCTACTTTGACACCGGCAAGGTCGGCTATCTCTACCTGCTTTCGGCAAGCCTTGCGCTGATCATAGGTACCCACGAACTCTATTACATCCTCTTTTTCATCTTTGGTATCTTTACCCTGATGCGCTTGGCAACAGAAATCCAGTTGACAGACCGATTTATGAACGCGGTACTGCTGATCCTCATTGGTATCTGTTTGGTCTTTATCGTCATCAACCCGCCGCTGCCAGTAGGTAAGGGACTCTATCTTGGCGAAAAAGCCTTTCTGGTGGGGATGGCATTGTTGACGGCGTGGCTCTGCCAGCGGGTGTGGACACATATACCCTTCCTGCGCCCACGGCTCTACACGCTCGTGACCCAACAGCGTACCCATCTCTACATTGCCATTGGCATTTTCGTGTCGCTCTATCTGGTGATGTATACCAACTTTTTCTCCTATCCCCGCGGGGCGTTAGATGGTCTCTACGCAGGACTTGCCTACTGGCTAGGGAGCCAGCAGGAGTATGCACGCGGTGATCAACCCTGGTACTACTACCTGATGCAACTGCCGCTGTATGAGCCTATCGCCGTTTTGAGTGCGCTTGGGGCAGGGGTCTACCTCTTCACCCGCAAGGGGTTGCGGGGGCAAGAGGTAGAGGAAAAGGTCGCCACGCGCCCTCTAGCGGTAAGTCAGGATGAGCCATCATCCCCTACTGATGCCAGCGAAGATACGGCAAATACTGCTAATGATGGGGAAGCAAGCGAGCATGGCAAACCGCCCTACACCGGCGAGACCATCGCGCTCAACAAGTCATCATCATTGCTTGAACGGCTCTATACGCCAATTACCCCCCCCAATGACGTAGATGACCAAGAGTCACCAGCGGCAAAACTCTTTCCCTTGCTGCTCATTTTCTGGTTGATCAACGCCACGATTATCTTCTCGTGGGCAGGCGAAAAGATGCCCTGGCTCCTTGTGCATATGTCGCTACCGGGCAATCTGCTGGCAGCATGGGTATTTGGCAAGCTCTTTGCCAATTTGGACATTGCCAATGCGAACGAACGAGAACGGCTCAAAACCCCCATGCGGCTCATTCCCTTTGTCGTCTTTCTGCTCATCATCTCGCTAGTTGTGGCGATATGGCGTATCCAGGGGGCAGGGGATGGGCAAGAAGAGCAGAGCCAAATGTTGCAAGGACTCTTCCCGCTGCTAGTAGGCGGTGGGCTTATCTATAGCCTACTGACGATAGGGCAACGGACGGGAGTCCGCATTGTACTTTCGCTAAGTGCGCTCACTATAGCCGCCATACTTGGGGCATATACCCTTCGGTCTACGTGGCTGGTCGTCTATGATCACCCCGATGTGGCGATTGAACCGTTGATCTATACCCAGTCATCCCCCGATGTCCCCCGCTATGTAGCAGATTTCAAGGAACTTTCGATTAATCTCACGCGCAACTTGCGGAACGAAAAAGATGTGACAGGCGAGTGGTCTATGCCCATCATTGTAGATAATGGCGGCAGCGGTAGCGATGGTTCGCTTGCTTGGCCCTTCCAATGGTACTTACGCCATTTTCGCACCGTGACATGGAAAAAAGCCGATGATTTCAAAGAACCAAATCGCAATACCTTTACGATGAATATGCCTGATGGGTCAAAGGGGCTTGCGCCGGTCTTGATGATCTACAAGAGCCACATTACCAACGAAACCCTAGAGTTCCTAAACCAAAATTACGTTGCCCCCTATGGCGAGGGTGGCTCACTCAACTGGTGGTTTCCAGAGGGGGACAAGTGCTCCCCCGATGGTGCGGGGTACAAGAAATACTATTTCCACTCTTGGGTACCAAAATCCAAGCTCAAAGAGCATGTAGAGAAAGACTGTGGCAGAGATATTTCTGCCGATGTTCACCCCCCCTGGGCACCGCTGCTATGGCCCTTTGACTCCGATAATTGGGACACGCTCAAAGACTATGTGCTTTACCGCGAATTGCCAGAGCCGCTCAAACCCGGCTCGCGGGATATGCAGGTGTGGGTCCGCAATGACCTGCTCCAGGGGCTTCCTAGCGATACCGAGACGGTAGCCAGTGGCACGGGTATTATCCATCTGTTTGCCGAGGATGCCTTCGGCAGCGGGGCAGAACTTTCTGGTCCTACCAGCGTTACTGTGGGGGATGATGGCAAGGTGTATGTAGCCGATACGCTAAATCACCGCATCCAAGTGTATGATAGCCAGGGTAATCTGCTCCAAACAATTGGCAGCTATGGCAAGGGTGAGGGGCAGTTTGACCAACCACGCGGCATAGCGGTTGATAACGAAGGCTTTATCTATGTGGCAGACACCTGGAATGCCCGTATTGTCAAACTCACGGGCGAGGGTGAGTGGGTGACATCCTGGGGCAGTGGGAACGAAAAGATGCCCAATAGTGAGCATATTGCTAGGATTACTGGCGGCACCCAGGAGAGCAACCAAGCCAACCCGCTCGGTTTCTTTGGTCCCCGTGGTATTGCAATGGATAGTAACGACAATGTGTATATTGCTGACACGGGCAACAAGCGCATTGTCGTAACAGACAATGCGGGGAATTACCTGTACCAGTGGGGCTACGGTGGCTCTGGCAATGGCAAGTTCAATGAGCCAACGGGGGTTGCCATTGACGATAGCGGCAATGTGTATGTGGCAGATACCTGGAATGGACGGGTACAGACCTTCGCTCCAGGGAGCGATGGGCAGGTGGAGCCTGTGCCTGTTGTCGTTTGGGATGTAAACGGATGGTTGCCAGATACGTATGAAGACCCCTCGATTACGGTATCAGGCGATGGGACGGTCTATGTGAGTGTGCCATCACGCCAGTATGTGGTGGCGGCAACTATGCGTGGCGATGTATTGCTGCGTTGGGGCGGTACAGGCACAGACCTAGCATCGCTCAATGCCCCATCTGGTATGGCGGTAGGACCCGATGGCGGGGTGTATGTGGTAGACCGTGAGCAAAACCGCGTCCTGCGGTTTGAACTGCCGCGCACACGGGCGAGCACGTCGAGCGGCGGGGGCGGGTAGGATGTGCCCAGTGGCAACTTTTTTACGTATATATGGAGATAACATTATTGAATGTGAGAGAGCTATCGAATTGATAGCACAGGCATTTGTTGCTGAGATACAGTGGGTATCGAGTTTTCTGCATAAGCCCCAATATCACATTATTCAGAACAATGAAATCCTTTTTTAATTGAGCTTCTTCCAGGTTATGGACGGTGGAATCCAGATATAAAAGAAAGAATTGCAGCATATGGATCGCCTTTAAGGGAATCAGCTGATGCTGTAGTAACTAAAATTGAATCAAATCAAGAATATCTCGTCTTTTCACTTGAATTTTGTAATGCTTTACCAGCGGGCAATAATGCTTGGCAACGATTAGGACGGGCTTGGTCCCATGCGGTTATAGGAGTACCCTATCTATCGTTGATAGAAATAGGAGGTGTTGAACTTTCAGTAGGACGTAAAAGTAAGGCACCCCGATTTCCCAACCCGGTAGTCCCTTTCTCTTATGTTACTGTTAGCCAAAATACACAAAACATTTGTTTACCAGTTTATATTCCATCACCAACTATATCACCATCTCTTTATCAAGCCTTTCAAGAAATATTTGGACTAGAAGATTGTCTTGAATTAATCTATTGTCTTCTTAAAAACGAATTAACAGATGTTCCTTATAAAAAACTCCTACAGAAGACATTGAAAACTGTTGTTATACTTTCTAACATGCGAAAAAAAGTAGATACTCTTAGAGGAAAACAATGGTATACCTTCCTGGAAAAACAATCAACAGAAGAGAAGATTCAATGGCTAGCACAAATTGGTATGATATGGCAACGGAAACAATTAGCAAAAGTAGCTACTACTGAAACATTTTATCATCTTAGACAACTATTTAACTCCTTTAGTTGTCTGTCTTGTCTCGGTAAAGAACTACCTCTCTGTTTAGTTCCCTCAAGACAAAGGAAAACCCTTGCAGAAGCTCTTATTGTATTATATGGTCCATCACTTGCATCTTCCTTTATTACATGGGTTTCACTTTCAGATACTCCTCTTCTTGTTATTTGGATAACGGGATTCAAACCACAAGGAGAAGATTCTCGTCCAGATCGGGGACTTGTTCCCTTAGCTCGGATGCTTTTAGGTAATGATATTCATATCCTGACACTTGTTTTTGGTCCTGCCAAACCAGCTATGTGGTTAAAGTTTCAACAACATCCACAACAACTTGCGAAAAAAAATGGGCTGTGGGAAGCTATTATACATCTTAGTGATGCAATACTTGTAGATAGTACCACAGCTTCAGTGAATCCTATGTCACTTATAATTAAACATAAGCAAAACAAGACACCACAATTGCTTGACGGAATTGCTTCTGAAAAGGGTGGCTTTTCAGAACATGATGTTGATTCCATCCTTCATTTTCTTTTTCACAACCATGAGGAAATGGGATTATTTGAAGCGATGTGTAATCCTCCAGGTGGGGATTGGAGTGGGTTGTCAATTATACATTTTACAACCTTTGAGGAATTTCGTTGGGTTTCTTTACCTCGTGTTTCAATTTCTGGCACCAAGCGACCAGATCATATTGTAGAATTTCTTTTTGAAAATAACCAGGTAGGGATTTTATCTGTAGAATCAAAGGATGATACAAGGAAAATTGAACGCGATATTGGGATTAAATTAACCAATTATACACGAACGCTTTTACAAACACCACCTACTGTTGTAAGAAGTCCAGATGGAAATTGGACAGCCTATCACGAATCCCCTCATCCTTTAGCCAATATCCAGTATTTTTCTGGTGCCGCATTCCTTTGGAAAAACTTAAATGAACTCGAAAAAGCCTTTGAACGAGGAAAGGTAGATATTATCATTGGGATAGATATGCAATTACAGCAACAACCTACTTTGTTGCACATCAAAACTACTATTTTGGGTGAACTTCTTTTGCCGAACATTCTCAAGGTTGTGCAAGGCTTGTACGGACGGGTTAAAATTCATGTATATTGATTCTTCAACAGTATCTATTCCTAAATTCATCAATTTAGTAAAAGGTGCATTTCCTGTTGGGATTTTTACTCGAACAGTATACAGTGTTGAGGGAATAGTGGTTTTATAGGAACGATTTCCTGATGTACCATCAAATGTTAAAATCCAATAAACCCCTAATGTGTTCAATCTGTAAAGTTCGTGGTAGAAATCATCTAGATCAAATGTATTTGGCTTGTATCTTCCTTTAGTACCACCATACGGCGGATCAAGGAAAACAAAATCTCCTTTATTAACATCATTGAGCGTGTTTCTATAATCTTTCGCAAGGAAATCTACTTGTTTTATAGCGTTGCTCCATTGCTTAATGATCTTCTGTAATTTTTCCGGTGCAATACCAGGGCGATTATGATGAAAAGAATTATTAAATTGGTTGTTTTGATTAAACCGAATAAGACCATTAACGCAAGTACGGGTTAAAAAAAGAAGGTCATAGGGGTTTCTTGTGTTATTAAATGAGTTACGAATAGTATAATAGGCTTTATGTCCCTCAAATTGGAGTTTTTTCCAACGTATTTCATATTCCTGTGCTGTTTGTTCTGGTTTATCACGAATACATACCCACAAATTAATCAATTCAGCAATACTATCACCAGCTATAGCTTGATGACCGCTACTAAAGGGTAGTAATGCTCCTCCTCCTACAAAAGGCTCAAAGTAGCAACCTGTGCAGTTAGGGAAAAGAGCAGCAATACGTGAAGCAATACGTTGTTTACTTCCTGTCCATTTAATAACTGGTTTAAGAGATTTTTTCATCGTTATCAGGTAACTACCTTACTGAAAAGATTTAATTGAAATTCTTTTTGCTTGTTTTCTAAATATTCTGTAATACGAAGGGATGCTAAATCAAAATATTCTTGGTCATTTTCAAAACCAACACACTTCATACCATAATCTAATCCGGCAATAATTTCTGTACCAGAACCAGCAAAAGGAACTAACAATTTTCCTCCACGAATTGCTGCAATAAGGAACATTCTTCGAGTAATTCGCAGGGGTTTTTGTGTAGGATGAGTACCAAATTTACGTTCTTCCCTAGATTTATTGTTTGGTATATCCCAGACCGTCCGAAGTTGTTTTCCTGGTTGTTTGATCGTATCTTCAGGAAAAGTAGCAGCTTTCACATCCTCATAATTGAATCGATATTGGCGATTTTTGCCTCCGGTATGTACCCAGAAAAGCGTTTCATGACTTGCGGTAAGACGACGTGTTGAGAGATTAGGAAAAGCATTTCGTTTGAACCATGCAATCTCATTGATAATCTCTAACCCAAGTATTTGGCAAGCAACATTGATAATTCCTGCATTATGGTATGTAGCATGTATCCAAATAGATCCTGTTGGTTTTACTAAGCGTTGCAACTCGCTTAGCCAACATAAGGTTGTTTCAAAACCCTCAATACCACTGAACATATCCCATGTATGGGATGCAAGTTTCCATGGTCCTCCAAAACCTTTTAGCGTATGGTGGTCTTTTAGATTCCATGTTGCATGCGTTGAAGCTCCATAAGGCGGATCTGCAATGGCGAGATCAAAAGAAGCATCTGGTAATTGCTTCATTCCTTGAAAAGTATCTTCAAAGGATAGATGTACTTGTTCTCTATTCAATGATTTCGTCATTATTTTGTTCCTTGAGATAAGGGATTACTTGTTCTCGAACGATATTTACCGCTTTTAGGGTAATATCACGATTTCCATAATCCATAATAATTCTATCTGCTATTGCTTGAGCAGCTAATATTTCAAAAGAAACACCATAATAACAGGCAAATTTTGCTATATATTCTTCAGAAGGGATTCTTTCTCCACGCTCAAATTTGCTTACAAGAGTTGGATCAATCCCTAATGCAGAGGCTACAATACGTAGCGGTTCTCTTTGTTGTTCTCGTAAAGCCCTTAGCATTTTTCCTAAATTGTGTCCAATTTTTTTCATTGAATCTTGTTTGTGATTTTCTCTATATAAGAATTAGACAAAAACTGTCAAGACACTTCTTGTCTTAAGATTATCATAAGAGCATTGTGTTGTCAACAAAACCGCGTCCTGCGGTTTGAACTGCCACGCACACGGGCGAGCACGTCGAGCGGGGGTGGGGGGCGACACCCTCTCCCCCCCGCTCCCTCTCCCCCCTGCCCCCTCTCCCATCCCAGGGCGAGGGGGAGCACCCCTGCCGCGGTTCCCCTTCTCCCCTCGGTGGGGGAAGGGGCTAGGGGATGGGGGATGCGTGGTGGGACGCGGGGCAGGGGATGGGGGGATGTGCGGTGGGACACGGGGCAGGGGATGGGGGGCAACAACCCTCTCCCCCCTGCCCCCTGCGAGGGGGAGCCGCACATTCCCCTTCTCCTGTCCCGCCTACCCCTCTCCCTCCAACAACATCACCAACTCGTGAAACTGAAAGTTTTCGACAAGCGGTTGCATAATCGCCATTTCTGCTGGATGAGTAGGCTTCAATTCATCTATAAGCGATGTCATAACGCTTACATCGCCAAGCGTAGCGGCATAGATCATCTTGTGTACCCAATCATGCGGTAGGGACACTACTATTTCTGGAGTCAAGAGCGGTGGTGGGTCTTGCGCTAAGGGATGAGCATGTTGTTCGGCATAGATATAGCGTACACCGAGGTAACTTTCCATCACTTCAAAGAGTTCATGCGCCAACAGGGGCTTATACATGACGTTATCACATCCATGATTGACTGAACCGTCATTCTCTTGAACTTGGTCTTCAATTGCCGTTGTCGTGAGGGCAATAATCGGGGGGGCAGCTTCTTGGGCAAGAGCTTTGATACGAGATGCAGCCTCGTAGCCATTCATAATGGGCATACGAATGTCCATCCAGATGAGGTCTGGGGACCATTCTTGCCAAACCGCAATAGCTTCCTGCCCATTGCAGGCTTCTCGCACAGCAAAGCCAACCGGGGTAAGTATGTCCTTGAGCAATCGGCGGTTATCGATCCGATCATCTACCACGAGAATACGATAGGTTGGTTGATCTGGAGCTAGTCCAATGATCTGCTGGTATTCCTCTTCTTCTGCTATCTCATCGCTGGCAATGATACCAACAACCAAGGTAAAGAAAAAGCACGTCCCTTGTCCTAGCGTACTTTGCACAGATATATTGCCATCCATAAGCTGAATAAATTTCCGGCTAATCGCCAGTCCCAACCCGGTGCCACCTTGCATCTGTTGCCCAGTTTCCGTCTGCATAAACGGCTCAAAAATCATCTCTAGGTCATCGGATGAAATACCTATTCCCGTATCTTCAATGGCAAAGTGAAGCCGAATTTGAGGCTGAGGACATGGGAAAGTTTCGGTATTGGATGGTTGGTTGGGTTGTTGCTGATCTCGTTCTACGGAGCTAGACCATACCCGCAACGATATACCGCCTGTTTGGGTAAATTTGATCGCATTAGACAGAATATTCATGCATATTTGACGCAGTTTTTGTTCGTCGGTAGAGATGCGCCGTGGGATAGTGGCAGGGTAGTTGACCGCAAACGTCAATCCCTTTTCCCGGGCAAGCAACAAAAACATCCTTTCCAAATCGGAAAGCATCTTGTAGAGATGACATTCACCTGCTTGAAGCGTTACTTGTCCTGCTTCAATCTTGGACATATCAAGCACATCATTGATGAGTGTTAGGAGGTGTTCTCCGCTACGCCGAATTGTAGCCAGGTTTTCTTGTTGTTCTGCGGTGAGGTCTTGGTATGCCAAAATCTGGGTAAAACCCAAGATGATATTCAAGGGGGTGCGAAACTCATGGCTCATATTGGCAAGAAAGGTACTTTTGGCACAGTTGGCAGCTTCGGCATGCTCCCGCGCCCGTTGCAAGTTTTCTTCTAGCTGTTTTCGCTCGGTGATGTCGTTAAGCACCCCTAAAAGGGCTTCTAATTCCCCTTGATCATTGCGGATAGGCGACACGGAAATGAAAGCCCATATCACCCGTCCATCTTTGCACACATAGCGGCGTTCGTTCTGGTAAGCGGGAATATGTCCATGAATTACGTTGAGCAAATCTTCCTGGGTTTTTTGCCAGTCTTCGGGATGGACAAGCTCCATACTGTTCTTTTGGTAGATTTCCTCTGGGGTATAGCCAAGCGTTTCGGCGGCAATGCGGTTGACAAAGGTGTAGTTGCCTTGCAAATCACCAATGATAATGCCCATAGCGGAACTGTTGAAAATTGCCCGGAGGTGGGCTTGCTTGACGCGCAGGTCATTCTCTATCAGCTTGCGCTCGGTGATGTCTTGTGCTGTCCCGAAGGTTGAAATCGCGTGGTCATCTTCATCAAAGATTGCCTCAAATTGGTTATGGATATAGCGAATGGTGCCATCAGTATGGAAAGCGCGAAACTCTACATCTGCACGGGGAATGTGACGCTGGACTACCTGTTCATAGGCGGTTTGCAATAGGGGAAGGTCTTCTGGGTGGATTTTTTGGTACATCTCTTCTACCGTCAATGTATGGGGGGTATCTCCCATACCCAAGATATAGCAGAGGTTTTGCGACCAGACAATCTTACTGGTAGCAACGTCGTGGGTAATATCACCGAGTTTGGCGAGACGTTGAGCGCGAAAGAGCACCCCTTCCCGTTCACGTAGCGCAACTTCTATCTGATGCTGTTTGGTGCGGTCACGCATAATAACTAACCAGCCAAGCATACGGTTATTGATTTTGCCATACACGGGCGTAACACTACACTCTATGCGGCGAGAAGTGGCTGAGGTATCGGTATCGTGTTCATCGGCAAATGTGGGAAGGTCTATCTCTTTGGTATACGAGTGGTCGGCGTGAAAACAATCGTGATCTTTCACGGGCAACAGGGCTTCAATGGGGTTGCCTATTACCGTTGCTTCCGAGCGGTTCAGCAGGGTTTGAGCACCGGGGTTGATGTCTACAATGCGATGGTGCAGGTCAAGCACGAGAATACCATCGGGGATATGTTCTATCAGCGTATCGCGGGCTATCGGCACTACGTCGAGCAACCGATGGCGAAACATTCCCCATGCCCAAAAGGGGTTCGCAAGCATAAAGGTAAAGGGGGCTATATCCATTTTTGGGATACCCCAGGAGGTTCCCAACCCCGTTGCAGAAACCATCGTTCCAATAACCGGCGTAGAGATGCCAATAATGGCAAAGATAATCGGGATGGAATACTGCCGATGGGATCGAACCATAAAAATAACCAGCAACACGATACCGGTAAAGATAATGAGGTACCAGTACAAGATAGAAAACCACAACCAAACCCCATAGCCATATTCAAGCACCGTGAAGTGCTCTGTGATGTGGGAATAGGTACGGACGAGATGATGATGGGGGTTGGTCCAGACTAATACCGTGTTGATCAAGGGGACAAGCAGCAAAGCAGGAAGCAATTTGCTTACCCAAGAGGTACAACGGGTATAGAGCAAAATAAAGAGGGGGATTCCAATAGCTACCAGGTCTGTGCCGATAAACTGGATATTGTCCCAGATGATTTTGCCGGTGTAGGTGGGGGCATTGAGTTCAAAGAGATAGCCAATGGTCCAGATGCTCTCGCCAATCATGAGCACAGCGAACCCATACGCTCCGTGGGTGTCTCGGTAGCGCAAGGCAAAACCTGCTAGGATAAGGGATATGCATGCTGAAGCAGCAAGCAGAAAGACGAGCAGAATAGGGATATTCATAGGTGCCAAATTCCTGTTTTTTTTCAGTATACCAGATTCTTAGCCTTTTCGGACTTGCACACATACCCACTTTCTGGTATTATACAAGACGTGCGTTTGACAGAAAAGCGTACCCAAGCCGAGGTGGCGAAATTGGCAGACGCGCTAGGTTGAGGGCCTAGTGGGCAGCAATGCTCGTGCGGGTTCAAGTCCCGCCCTCGGCACCAGGGCGATTAGCTCAGTTGGTAGAGCACCTCGTTTACACCGAGGGAGTCGGCGGTTCGAGTCCGTCATCGCCCACCATTTTCAGCTTTTCCCCGTTCTCTTTTCCCAAACTCAGCAACCCAAATGGTACATGGTCTTGTACCATACCCGGCGTAAAACGAGGGACTACTAGCCCCCCTATCCCATCGCCTGCACCCGCTTTGACGATATGTGATACAATCGTAGGGGTAATCAAGAGAGACACCTACGGAATTATGACAACAGGACAAGCAGACAAACCAAATAGACCCGAATGGATACCCCCCGAAGGGGGCAACGCCTATACTACCCAAGTAATGCAAGGGGTCGAAGGGGGACACGACGGCATGCCACAAGATACTACTCGCCAGCAATCAGCCTCTCCTACCCTATCCCCAACTACCTCGCGGCGCAAACTTTCCATAGATGACTACGTGCAAGGGGTACTTCGTGGTGATAAGATGGTCTTTGCACGGGCTATCACGCTCATTGAAAGCAACTCCCCACAGCATATTGAGACTGCCCAAGAAGTGCTGCGCCAAATACTCCCCCACACCGGCACATCGCTGCGCGTGGGCATCACTGGCATACCCGGCGTGGGCAAGAGTACCTTCATAGAAGCCTTTGGGACCTACCTCTGTGACCAGAACCACCGCGTTGCTGTGCTTGCGGTAGACCCAAGCAGCAGCATCTCACGCGGCAGTATCTTGGGAGACAAAACCCGTATGGAGCGGCTCGCCCGCCACCCAAACGGCTTTGTGCGTCCCTCGCCTTCTGCTGGCACACTTGGCGGCGTGGCACGCAAGAGCCGCGAGACTATCCTGCTCTGTGAAGCAGCAGGCTTTGATGTCATTCTCGTAGAGACTATCGGCGTAGGGCAGAGCGAGATTACCGTGCGCTCAATGGTAGATTTTTTCCTGCTGCTTATGCTGGCTGGCGCAGGCGATGAACTCCAGGGTATCAAGAAGGGTATTATGGAGCTTGCCGATAGCGTCATCATCAACAAAGCGGATGGCGACAACAAACAACGCGCCCTCGCTGCCCGTCAGGAGTTTTCCCGGGCGTTGCACTACCTCCCCCCCGCTACATCCGGCTGGACAACCGAAGCCTATACTTGCTCTGCCATCAGCGGCGAGGGTATCAATGAGGTATGGGATGTTATCCAAGCGTTTGCCAAGCAGACCAATGAATCGGGGGTGTTTGGCGAACGGCGCCGCTCGCAAGCCCGCGATTGGGTGTATGCTATGGTTGAAGAACACCTACAAACGCGCTTTTTCCAGCACCCGTCTGTCAAGCGGGTATTGCCCAACATTGAGCAAGCGGTGATAGCCGGCACTATGACTGCTGCCGTAGCCGTCCAGGAACTTCTCCAAGCGTTTGAAGGTGAAGTATCCTAGCAATGATGCCGACACCTCGCGCTCTCCTTCCCTGGCTTATCCGTATACTCCCCCTCGTGTTGGCAATAATCCTGTGGCAACCCGGCGGTTCGCTGGCTATAGATGTCGGTACCCTTGACGATGAAGATGTCGTACAACAGTTTTTTGCGCGAGAGCAAGGGGACAACACGACCTACCGTTGGAGCAGCTATGACTCAACGCTGCGCTTGCCTGCCCGCTTCATGCCGGCTATCCTCACCATAAACGGCACAGTTGCCCCCAATGGAACACTTGTATCCCTGCATACCCCCGGCGACAACGGTCTCGATGTTGCCCTGCCGCCCCATACCGGTGTGCCTATCATTCGCCAGTATGCGATGCTGCTGCCGCCGCGATATGACCCCTACGGGTGGGTAGACCTGCACATTCAGGCTGCCCCCGCTGCGGGGACGGTTGCGCTGGAACAACGCACACTTGGCTTTCTCATAGATCGCTTTTCTCTTCAGACGGTGCAAGCATCATCAGTGCAGATACCGCCGCTACTGTTGCTGCTTATGCTGACGTTCATACCACTAACGCTAGAAACCGGGCTACGGTTTGCCAGTGTGCGCCCCGGTTGGAGCTTGGGGATTGGGGCAGGCGTGGGGGCAACAATCGTGGGGTTTTGGTGGCTTCACCCGCTCTGGATACAACAGTTTTTGCCCTACGTCATGGCGGCATCGTTGGTCATAGCGGCGATGATTGGCTGGACGCGCTGGAGCACCGCTGGCACTAGAACGACTGCCGATTGTCCCCATACGTTCATGCTGCTCATCGCGTGGTCGGGGGTTATTCCCCTCTACCTGTTCCTACGCTATGGGTTAGACAATATCCTCAACCCCGATAACCTGCCAATTGCGGCAATGGTGCTGGCATTGCTCTACCCGCTTGTGGGACGACAGGGGAAACGGGTGCTGGTGGGGGGGATGTTCTTAGCATTAGCCGGCTATGGCATAACCAACTACTATGGCACCCTCAGCACCGATTACACCAGCGATTTTACCGCGCTCTTTCGCGGTCCACGTTCGTTTCTCAATGGCGAAAACCCCTACAACCTAGAGATTATCAACAGTAATCACCTGGTGATGACCTTCAAGTACCCGCCCTTTTTCATCTTCCTGATGGGTCCCCTCACCGGTCTGCACTATGTGGCTGGACTATTTACGTGGCGGGCTATCAACATTGCGCTCTTTATCGGGGCGTTGGTGCTTTTCTACCGTTGGAGCAAGATGCCGCTGCGCTCATGGTCTACGGTGGGGTTGCTGCTGCTTATCGCCACCTATCAGCCATTGAACTATACCATCGGCTTTGGTCAGTTTGACATATTCATCTTGATTGTCTTAGCGGCAGCCCTCATCTTTATGAAGCATGGCAAGTGGGGATGGTTTGGGGCGTTGCTCGCCTTTCCCGCCGCGGTGAAATTCTACCCTGCCTACTTTGTGGCGCATGGGGTAGCGTGGCGAAAGTGGCGCAGTGTGCTGACTTTTACCATTGCGTTTGTTGTGCTGTGGGGGTTAGCCCTTGCGTTTATGGGATGGGAGATACACCGTATCTACATAGTTGACGTGATACCCACGCTGCGAAGTGGGACGGTTTGGCCCGAGAACCAGACGATCAATGGCTTTCTCAACCGTCTAACTGCCCATACAATAGAGTTTGGCGCAGACGGTCCTGGCTTTATCCGCTTGTTGGCATACGTTGCTATGGCAAGTCTGAGCTTGCTCACGCTGCTGCGGGTGCAAAAGATGGATATGGAGCACGGTTTAGGGTTGTGGGTGGTGGCGGTATTGATCATCATACCGATTGCGTGGATACACTACCAGACCATTCTGCTGCTGCCCATGTATCAGCTATTCGTGCGGATGGAGCAGCAGCCGGGGCGCATACGCTGGCAAACGCTGTTGCTGTATGGTATGGCGTGGATGATGCTCTGCTATGGCAGCCATTGGGCGTTCTTTGACCAGACCTACCACGGACCACTATGGGCATTGGTGCTGTCGTACAAGTTGTATGGTCTCGTGTTCTTGTGGGTTGCGCTGGCGTATGATGTGACGGCGCAGCGGGAGAAGCCCCCCACAGATGGGATGACGGCATCGCCTATTGCTCAGGAATCTTGAGCGTCCCTTGTGCAGCAGGGGCACCACGAAGTAATCCAGCGGTGCTTAAATCCTCATCAATATCACACCAATGAATACCATACCCCCCTCCGCAGATTTGCCAGTTTGCTTGTTGTTCTGGTGTGGCTTGTAATAACCGTGGATACCATGCAAGTGGAACGCTTATTGTTCGTCCATCCAACAAATCTACATGGAGTCTGTCATTATCTACCCGTACATGTTTCACTTGTTCACCGGGATTCATTGCCCTACCCTTTGCATTACTTGGTGGGACCTCCGCTCGTTGACGCTCGCGGTGCTCAATACCTCCGCTCGTTTACCCTCGCGGTTCGTTTGATGGGACGCAGGGATGCCCGGTCTCTGCGCCTCTGCGCCTCTGCGTTTCTGCGTTTCTGTCGGGACATCCGCTCGTTGACATTCGCGGTGCTCGTACCTTCGCTCGTTGACCCTCGCGGTTCGTAGGGCGAGGCGGTGCTCGTACCTTCGCTCGTTGACCCTCGCGGTTCGTAGGGCGAGGCGGTGCTCGTACCTTCGCTCATTGACCCTCGCGGCTCGTAGGGCGAGGGGGAAGGGGTAGGGGGGGATGCCTGGAACAATCCGCTCGTTGACCCTCACGGTTCATTTGGGGGGATTCCCGCTTGGAACGCAAAAAGGGCGTAGCTCACCTGAGCCGCGCCCCAACTGGATCAAAAAATAATGGCAAAATTATCGTGCCTTACAGCGAATTTTCATACACGAGATACATCGCCTCGCAGCAACTTTCTGTTGCCATCTCTAGCTCTGCGACCAGTTCATCTACGTAGTTCAAAAGCTCCAATGTTCCCTGTGCCAACGCAGAATAGGAAGATTCACTTGGGTTGCCGAGTTGAAGCTGAGCCAATTCACGCAATTGTTGTTGTTTTTGTTCATCCATAATATTGCTGCAACAGCAGAATGCTGCTGCCTACCCCCTTTCCATTGTTGTATGTCTAAATTGATGAAATACAGATACGAGAACACACACGTTGCAGCGAAGAAGTAGTAGTCATAAGGAGAGCAAGTAGGCAGGAGGCAGCATAATCAGAGAGCAATTCGCAAATAGTGGCGAATAGGTGAGCGGGGCAGAACCCCGCTCTCGATGAGTTCTGAAAGGAGTTCCCTTGACCTATTTTTTCTCGCCCTGTTGTGCTTGAACCCACATACGAGCCCATTCCATTTGCGATTCCATAGCCTTTTGTGCAGCTTCTTGCCACGTCTGTACCATCTTCTGTACTTCTTCATTGTTCAATGACTTTGAAAAAGAAGAAGGGTCAGTTTTCTTCATTGTTTCAAACCAGTTGTCCCAGAGTTGGGTTTGGGTTTCTACCCAACGGTTGGTCATATCCGTAACTTGTTTGGACCACTCATTTGTCTGCTGATTTGCTCCTGGTCCAGATGTCACATTCTCTACCCAAAAATGCGTCCAGGTTTTCTGGGCATCTAGGGCTTTCTTCACCGATTCTTGCCAAGTGTTAATTGAGCTTTCCCATGTCTGTGTTGCTTGGTCTGACCCCATCCCTTGCAGGGTCTTAAGCCAGCCATCCCACATTGCCTGCTGAGAACTCGTCCAGGATTTCAGCATCTCTTCGGTCTTTTTGGTCCAATCCATCAACATCCTCCTCGTCTTTCATTACATGATTTATTATCCGATACCAACCCATATTATACCAGATTGATGGGAATAGTTCTACTTACCCGATTATTGTCACTGGCGCATGACGTATTTCTTGTATATACGGTAATCACCAGAGGTACAATGTAGTTACAGGGGGCGCTATGATTTCTTGGTCATGTTCCTACGAACGATCTCTTGAAATTCTGCTTTATGATTTGCAGGGATGGCTTCTTGGGGAATGGCTACCATTTGTCCATTCTCTAGGTAAAAGATGTAGCAATCCGTAACCGTCTTCATCTTGGCGATATGTTCCCATTGCAAGCGACCCTCTGCCAACGAGGTTTTGAGGATGATTTCGTCGTCGTTGAAGGTATACTGGGTGGGGAGCAAGAGTACGTTATCTTTGTCGCGCGGCTAGACCGAAATGCATCGGTTGCGCCAAGAGCCATATACAAGACAAACGGTATCCAGGCAATAAAGAGGATGAGGTATATGTCTTGCCAGATGGCATAGGCGATAAAGATCGCGCTGGTAAAGGCGTTAAAGTAGAAGGACGGCTTTTCTATGTGGCGTAAAATGGTTAGGCGAAACAGCTGATCCTTATTGAGTTTGGCTTTGAACGTCATCAATCTATCCTTCTACGCTGCAATGTCAATGTAGTCAGTTACAGTTGTTGGTTCAGGAATAGGCTCTCCATCCTCACGCAACCCCTCAATGTGAAAAGCTATAGCTTCCTGTATTAGTTGACGCACTTCTGCCTCTGTTTGTCCAACTACCCCACAACCCGGTATATCTGGAGCATACGCCCCATAACTTGTTTCACCCTTTTCTATGATGATGAGGTATCTCATTATTCGCCACCCTGTGCTTGACGCATGATGTTTCGTAATGTACCAATGGGTACATCCTCTCCTAATGCCCCAGAAATAGTCACTTTGCCTTTTTTGGTAGGATGTTTGAATTGCCGATGGCTGCCTCGTGTCCTCACATGGTACCAACCATCACGCTCTAGTTGTTTGATCACATCTCGTACCTTCATACCCTGATTATACCACAGCTTTTTTTGGTTTAACCCTAGTTTATCCCGCTCCCTGATGGCGAGGGGGGAGAGGGTTGTTGCTCCCCATCCCCTGCCCCGCGTCCCACCGTGGGGAGAAGGGGAATCGTAGAGACGTAGCATGCTACGTCTCTACAAGCGGAGAGGGGGCAAGGGGGAGAGGGTGTCGGAGCGGGGGCGGGGGGGGTACAGACGTGCGCTCCCCGCACCATTAGACTTTACCGGGTCTCCTTGCACCCCTTACCACGCGCAATACCTAACGTGATAATCCCTTGGTCAAGCTCTACCTGTTCAGTATGCATCCCATCAGTAGGCTGCTGATGGGAAAGACTCTCTGCCAACGTTTCGCCTTTGATGTAGTCGCCCCATGCCCCGATGAGGTCGTCAAGGATGGTACACCCCTGCTCCGCGAGTGCCAGGATAATCTTGTCGCTAATCTCCAACCCGGCGTTTTTGCGGGCATCCTGGATATTGCGGACAAGCTCGCGCACAATCCCCTCAATCTGCAACTCCGGCGTGATGGTCGTATTAAGGGCAATGAGTATGCCGTTGCCCTCTGCCACCGCGAACCCTTCTGGCGAACTGGTCTCTATCAGCAGTTCATCTGGTTGAAGCACATGCACCGTCTCTTCCCCGGTAAACACGATCTCCACAGGTTCGCCTGCCTCAACCGCATGGGCAACCGCTCGCGCTTGCTCGCTGGTCAGGCTGCGTAGCGATTGGGTGAGGGCAGGTACCTGCTTGCCAAACCGCTTGCCCACCAACCGCAAGTTGGGTTTACAGGTATATTCCACAAAATCAGACGCGGCATCAAGGTAGCGTACCTCTTTAATGTTCAGTTCCTCGCGCACCTCGTCCTCAAAGCGGCGCAGGGAAGCGACATCAGAAGGCGTAGCAACCCGCACCCACACCTCGCTCAATGGCTGCCGCACCTTGTAGTTTGCCGTTTTGCGGGCTGCTCGCCCAAGCGATACCACGTTCATCACGATAGCCATTGCCGCCACGAGTTCATCGTCAAGCAACGCTTCATTGACGGGAGTCCACTGGGCAAGATGCACACTGGCAGGCACTCCCTCGCCTTGTCCCCCGGCTACCAAGTTGCGGTACATGGCTTCGCTAATGAAGGGGGTAAAGGGAGCAGTCAGCTTTGCCACGGTGACGAGACAGGTATACAGCGTGGCGTAGGCAGCCTGTTTATCGGCATCCGCCTCGCTCTTCCAAAACCGCCGCCGGTTGCGCCGCACATACCAGTTGGACAGGTCGTCTACAAAGCTGTCTATGGCACGGGTAGCGGAGGTTACATCGTAGGCTTCCATGCTCGCCGTCACATCACGCACAAGCGCATTTAGCCGTGCCAATGCCCAACGGTCTATGAGCGGCAGACTATCGGGGTTAGGCAATGTATCTGCTGACGGCGGAGTCCATCCGTCTAGGTTGGCATAGGTGACAAAGAAGCCGTAGGTATTCCACAGCGTCAACAAAAATTGTCGCAAGCTCTCCCCTACCTGCGCTACGCTAAAGCGGCGTGGGTTGCCGGGGGGACTGGCACTAAACAGATTCCAGCGCAGCGCATCAACCCCATAGTCGGCAAAGACCTGCCACGGGTCAACAATGTTCCCCCGACTCTTGCTCATCTTATACCCCTCGGCATCGAGAATGTGTCCCAAGCAAATAACGTGGGTAAATGCCGGTGTATTAAACAACAACGTCCCAAGCGCATGGAGCGTGTAGAACCAGCCGCGGGTCTGATCTACCGCCTCGCAAATGTAGTCGGCGGGATGAGCAGACGTAAAGGTATCTTCCTGTTCAAAGGGATAATGCCACTGGGCTACCTGCATAGCCCCGCTGTCAAACCAGCAGTCGGCTACATCGGGGATGCGGCGCATGGTGCCATGCCCATTCGGGTCTTCCCAGGTCAGATCGTCTACATAGGGACGGTGCAAGTCTAGCTCCTTGAGCGAGCGTCCTACCTTTGCTTCTAGCTCTGCCAGACTGCCGATGCACTCCATATGCTTGCCATCATCGCTCACCCACACCGGCAGCGGCGTTCCCCAATACCGCTCACGGCTAATTGCCCAGTCTATGTTGTTCTCTAGCCAGTTGCCAAACCGCCCATCACGGATGTGCGAAGGCACCCAGTAGATTTGCTGGTTGTTGGCGATAAGCTGTTCTTTCATCGCGGTTGTGCGGATATACCATGAACGCTTGGCAAAATGCAATAGTGGCGTATCGCACCGCCAACAGAAGGGGTAGCTATGGTGAATTTGCGCCGCTTTGAAGAGCAATCCCCGTTCTTTCAAATTGCGCGTAATGATGGGGTTGGCTTCCTTAAAGAACTTGCTGCCAAAGCCGAGATCGTCAAAGTCTGGCAGCGTCTCACCGTTTAGTGCCACGGAAAAGAGCGTAGGTAGGTTGTAGCGTTTGCCTATTTCCAGGTCGCCGTAGGCAGGGGCAATATGCACAATACCCGTTCCCTCTTCCAAACTCACAAAATCATCAGCAATGACCCGATAGGCATCATCCCAATTGATCATATCGTCTGGCGAGGGGACACCCTGGAACAACCGCTCATAGCGCATCCCAACGAGTTGCTCCCCCTTGACAGTAGACTCCACCGGGCAGTCTTCACCGAAGACCTGCGACACAAGAGCGGCTGCCACAATGAGCTTTTCGTCTGTACCATCGTCTGCGGTATGGGGAACGATGGCATAGTCTGCTGATGCCAACACACAGAGCGCAACGTTAGCGGGCAGCGTCCAGGGGGTCGTCGTCCAGGCTACCATCTTGCACCCGACCAGTTCGGGCAGGTCGCCAGCGTCAGTAAGGCGAAAGCGTACCCACACGCTAGGGTCGGGGACATTTTCCTGAAATCCCTGGCTCACCTCGTGGTCGCTGAGGCTCGTATCGCAGCGGGGGCAATGCATTGTTACCTTGTAGTCACGGAAGAGCAGACCGCGATCCCACAGTTGGCGAAATATCCACCACAGCGACTCGATGTAGTCGTTTTCGTAGGTGATGTAACCATCTTCGCTTACCCAATAGGCAATACGGTTGGTAAACCTTTTCCATTGCTGAATATACCGCCAAACGCTCTCTTTACACTTTGCATTGAAGGCGGCAATACCATAGGTTTCAATATCCGGCTTGCCTGAGAACCCAAGTTCCTTTTCTACTTCAATCTCCACAGGCAAACCGTGGGTATCCCATCCCTCACGCCGCCCAATGATACAGTAGCCCTGCATAGCCCGATAGCGTAGGATGGTGTCCTTGAAAATGCGGCTAATCGTGTGGTGAAAGCCGGGCTGTCCATTGGCAGTGGGGGGACCTTCGTAAAAGACGAAGGGACGGTCTGGGTCTCCAGACTGTAGCGATTGTTCAATGATGTTATTGGCGTTCCACCATTCCAGTATCTCGTTTTCGAGGTCTGGAAATGAGACGTTGGTATTGACCGACTCAAACATTGTGTTTTCCTTCTGGCTCCTTTTCCTTAGCTTATGGTTTGTCTTGCTTATCTGGCGCATCTGGCGCATCTGGCGTATCTGGCGCATCTGGCGTATCTGGCGTATCTGGCGTATCTGGCGTATCTGGCG
>CAYPHM010000006.1:59631-70499 GCA_964410555.1 uncultured Chloroflexaceae bacterium
ATCTGGCGTATCTGGCGTATCTGGCGTATCTGGCGTATCTGGCGCATCTGGCGTATCAAGGTCTAGCTCATCATAGCCATCTTCATCATCGTCATCATCTTCATCAACATCAAGCGGATCATCATAGTACCGAAGCCTTTTTCCTGCCCATACCCGGTCTACATCCAATACAAAGTCATCCAGCACATCGCTTCCAGAAATCCTAGAAGGACGCTCAAATAAATAAATGTCTTTCCCTGGACGACAGAGATACATCTGCTGCGGTTCCTCTTCAATAACCCATCCCAAACGCATCCCTTGTTCGAGATACTCGACCATTTTTCTGAGATGAAACTGGATGTCATCACCTGCTGGACATATCTCAAAGATGAAGTCAGGGCAGAGCTTCATCAGATCAGTGCGATCCTCTTCTGGTAGATCATCCCAACGCTTTTGGGGTATCCATGCCCCCGCTGGCGAACGGGTGGTGCCATTGGGCAATTTGAAGCATGCTAACGAGTCAAAGACCCTGCCCCATCCAATCCGTTCATTCCATATCTTCACCTGTGACATCAGGGCTTTGATATGTTTTCTCGTTTTTTTCTCTGGTAGAGTGGTTATTACCAACTCCTCGTTAGCCGTGCGCTCTAGGTGCAGGTGGCGATTGGCTTCGCAGAGTTCAAAAAACTGGTTGTCTGTAACATCCAGCGAGCTAATATTGAGTATCATTCGTTCCATAGGGTTGTCCTCCTTTGTACTCTGAACAACGCAAGCATGGTACCACATTTCTCGGTGTCTAGGCAATGTCCACTGTTAGTATACAAGGTCATGGCAAAGTCCGGTTTGCCCCCCACCCCTTGCCCCTTCCCCCATCGAGGGGGCAAGGGGAATGAGCGGCTCCCCCTCCCCTGGGATGGGAGCGGGGGCAGGGGGAGAGGGTGTCGCCCTCTGGGAGCGGGGGCAGTCACCACATCGTAATCTTTACCAGCCGGCAGAAAGGGTAAAAAGTGGTAATGTATGGGGGAAAGATACCCTATGGACGCACAGATCAAAAATAGGAGGTGATACGGTAGCGGAGTGCATCACGCATCTTCCCAAACAACCATTACAGAAAATACAAAAGTTTTGCTTGAATGAAACGGCTATATCCTGATGTACCCCCTACAAACCACGATAAAAATCGTTTCATTAGGTTCACGACCCCTAAAAATCCCTAATTCATAAAGAAAACCCCCAATAAAACCTCTGTAATCTTTGTGTAACTTTACTAAAAGGACAATACTACACATATAATGTATACTTGTTTAAAGATATAAACATTATTCATCATGAAGGAACGTCATTGTTGTGTATTTTTCTTTGTGGTGTGCTCTCATGCAGGCTTGTTGGGGCATAGGAGCGTTGTTCGTCTGGGTTTCCCCCCCACGGCAAGGCAAATATGGCTTGCCGTACCAGCGATTCTTTTCTATGCAACAGATTGTAATATCCAACAACAACGGAAGGAAGACAGGCATATGAAATACCAGACAAAAAACCAAGCAAAGATTGTTTTATGGATTATCGCTCTTATTGTTTTGGTAGTGCATGGATATTCTTTTTCCATTGTGTATGCTAATGATAATCCTTTTGATAATCAGTCGATGCTGAACCAATCAGATTGGCTCAGTGGGTATGGCGTGGATGTCTATTATAATTTTTCGTATACCCCAGACACCCGCTTTTTTGCCATAGAACTGCCAACTCGTCTCTATGCAAAACGACTAGGGTATCCAAGCAACTGGTATGTATCCACTCCACAACAACTCAAGAGCAAAGTAGAATCTGGGTTTGAAGACTTGATTTTCTACCCAAATGGCGGAGATGTGGGACCAGAGATGGGCGATATACTGCTTTGGGATGATCATGTCGCCGTTGTAGATCAGGTCTATACGGGTACACTTGGTATTGTTCAACAGAACATCTGGAGTGTTTATGATTCTACAGGTGTTCCTATTGCTACCGATACCATTGCCTACTTTTCTGAAGAAAACTACTATGCTATACAAGGGGTGCTTGGATGGGTGCGTTCACCGGTGATGTCCAGACTGTTGTCGGGAGCACTTGACCCGCTCGGCATTGCGGGTGATTGGAATGGCGATGGGATAGATACGATTGGGGTGTATAATCAGGCAACCAGCGAGTTTTTTCTTCGCAATAATAATGAACAAGGCTCGCCAGACATCCAGTTCCAATTTGGTGAGCCACGTCAAGGGTGGATACCGCTAGTGGCAGACTGGAATGGTGATGGGGTAGATACGGTTGGATTATTTGACCCGATAGCAAGCGTCTACTATCTGAAAAATAGTAATACTGCAGGCGATGCTGAACTGTCTTTCGTCTATGGTCCTCCAGAAGAGCATTGGTGGATGCCAAACGCGGGAGATTGGAATAATAGCGGTGCCGATTCTATCGGTATCTACAACAGGAATAGGGGGACGGTCTATCTAAAACTCCAGAATAATCCAGAGGGACCGGTCTATTCGTTTTATTATGGGCCAAGATATACCAATTGGATACCGTTGGCTGGCGATTGGAATGGGGATGGGATAGACTCAGCGGGGTTCTATAATCCAGATGAAAGCCAATTCTTCTTGAAAAATCAGCATAATAGAGAACCAGCCGAAATCACGCTGATCTATGGTAGTCCGATGCAAAATTGGTGGCCCATTGCGGGGGATTGGAATGGGGATGGGGTGGATACCATAGGATTGTATACTTTTCAGAAAGAATCCTCATTGGAGAGACACCTGTTTCTTTTGAATGCAACCAATACCCCAGAAGGTCCGACTCGCTTTGTTCAGTACTACTTGCAATATGTGGTATGGTTTCCCTACTGGGTGTTTGGGACTGTACAGTAATCGCATCATCATCATCAATGGGGCGAAAAGCACCATGGGATGAGCGGCGAGTGCGCCGCTCATCCCATATCGTTTGCCGGTATCTCAACATCTTGGGAAGTTACTTGGTTGATCTATGAATAACCTCGATCAGTTCTGACGCAATCTCATCACCGGATTGGCTGCCATCTCGGAGGCAGTTTCGGGTATAACATTCCAATACCGTACAACTGGTACTGGTCAAAGCTGCTTTGACTGCCGCTATCTGGTTGACAATCTTGCGACAATCTTTGCCTTCTTCAACCATACGCTGGATACCACGCACTTGCCCCTCAATACGCCGTAGGCGCAGGATGACATTTTCACGAACTTCTGGTGAGATTGGACGAACTGTATCTGTCATAGACGCTTGCCTCTCTTGCGTTATGCACCGACAAGTTTGTTAAATGCGCTTCGATAGGCACTTTCGGGGCGTGAGCCAACCATACGATCTACTTCCTTGCCATCTTTGAAGAGAATGATGGTGGGGATACCTTGAATACCAAACTTGCCAGCCCATTTTCCTTCTTCGTCGGTGTTGACCTTCGCAATTACCATGCGACCTTCATATTCAGAAGCGAGTTTGTCGAGAATGGGGCCTACCACGCGGCAAGGAGCACACCACGGTGCCCAAAAATCCACTGCGACAGGAAGGTCTGCATGCATTATCTTCTGCTCAAAGTCTGCATCGGTTACAGCTATTGGTTTGATCATAAGTTACCTCCTTAAATTAGGGTTATTCCGTTACCAAAAATGACGGTGAAAAGGCTTAATCTTTACGTTTGTATAAATTACGCATACAACTACCCTGTAGGAGTATATTGCGTATACAAATACCCTGTAGGGGTATATTGTAACAGGTTTTTTACTGATGTCAAATAGGGAAATGGGTTTGGCAGATATTTTCCCTCATCAGAGCAACGTTACCCAATGAAAAAGATATTGCCCTTGTTGTCCCGTCCGCTCCCCCCTAGCCCCACGTCCCATAGGGCGAGGGGGAATACCTGTCCGATCCCTGCTCCCGCGTAGTGGGGGGGAAGGGCAGAGGATGGGGGCTGCCTGGATGTCGCAGCACGAAAGAAAATGCTCGTTTGTATGCCTATATCTGGGGGGAAGAATCAAGCATTGCCAGGGATTCTTCGGGCGATACTACCGGTATCACCCGTGAAGCCCGTTGTAAGTGTTCACGATCTAGCGAGATGAGTGTGGTAGCACAATGTTGAGCAATGGCAACATAGGTAGCATCTGCGCCTCGTAATCGTAGATCAGCAGCAAGTTCAAACCCTTGTTCAGCAAGGGGACTATTAAACTCAATGAAAGATACTTGCGATAATCGCATTAAGTTACTTGCACTTATTCTGCCCAAAAGGGGATTATTGAACTCTCTACTGATAGATCCTGCTATTTCCATAAGTACTAGTGTTGGCTCAAAGAGGGCAATATTTTGGTCATGAATATGGGTCAGAAGACGATTGCATATGGGACTTCGTTCGTCTTGCATAGTGTATGCCCGCACAAACACGCTTGCATCAATCGTGTACATCATTCCCGCCTCCCCGAACCTCACGTAGAGCCTCTTCAGGGGACATATAGTGGGGCATATGGGCTAAGATTTCACGTATTTCCTGAAAATGCTGCCATGCCCGTTCGGATTGTTCATGGTCAACAGGGGGGTTCTTTACGAAAATCTCTAGGCGAGCTATCAATGCCTGCTGATGGTAGCGAGAGAGCCGCTGTGCTAGGGCAAAGACCTGCTCCAATGTTGGGGTAAAGTCGGGGTCACGGATGAGGGCATTGATCTGTTGAGTAGCTTCGCTGTTGTGGTTTAGCGATTGCTGGTGTGGTGACGCTGCTTGTTGGATAGGGGGAGCTATAGCTTGTTCTATCATAGGGTTATTTCCTTCCGTTTGCTTTGTTTCTGAACCTCATATTGGTAGAGACGGTAGATTGTCTTTATTTAGTATACCAGAAAAAGCCTAGACAACCATGGCTACACAACTTCCCACACACTGCCCCCGCGCTGCTTGGTGATACGTATTTGCGTTGGGAAGCGATCCTTCAATTCATCTATGTGTGTCACCACGAGGATGCACTGAAAATCATCTTGCACACTGGTAATCGCCTCGACAAACCGCTCGCGCCCCTCGGCATCCAACACCCCAAACCCCTCGTCTATGACGAGTGTTTCCAGGCTTGCACCAGCACGGTGTGCCAACAACCGCGACAACGCCACCCGGATGGCAAAGTTAATCCGCATGGTCTCGCCGCCGCTAAAGGCATCATACGAGCGAGTGCCAAGCGTATCTGCAATATTTATATCTAGCGTCTCTTGGGTTGTTCCTTTTTTCGTCTCACGTTGCATATCAAATGTGACATGCATCTGATTGTCGGTCATGCGCCCTAGCAAGCGATTTGCCTCGTGTTCTATTTCTGGCACAGCGGTCTCTATGAGCATCGCCTGCACCCCACGCTTGCCAAAGGCTTCTGCCAACTCTTGAAAAATCTGGTGCTGTTCTGTGAGGGTTTGTCGTTCCTGCTGCTTTTCGGTAAGCTGTTCGGCTGCTTCTTGCGCCGTTTTGTAGAGGGTCTGTTTTTCTGTAAGGTCATTCTGTGCCGCAGTGAGGTGTTTTCGCTGTTCTTGCAGGGTGTTGGCGCATGCATTGGCATGTTTTTGCGCTTCGGGGTAGGCACGAGTTTCTTGCGCTAGGGTTGCATCCTCCTGTTGGTAGGCGGCATAGTCCCGTTCGTACCGTTCAAGCAGAGACTCTATACGCTGGATGGCTTGTTGGTTGTGCTCTAGTTTGCTCGCTGCCAAGTTTAGGTCTTGCTGCTCCTTCTGCCAGTGGGCAAGTTGCTTGACCTGATTTCGTGCGGCGGTGTGCGCTTCGTTGCTATACCCAAGCTCGGCAAGTTGTGCGTCCACTGCCTTTCCTGCCGTGCGTATTTCATGCCCAAAGTCGTTATTGGCAATAGTTGTTTCTAGGTCTGTCACATGCTGCTCGGCTTCGGGGAGTTGGGCTTCAATCTCAGTCAACCGCTCCAACTTATCGCGCAGGGTTGCCGCCTTGCTTTCTAGCGTTGTCCGCGACTCCAGTTGCTTTTCCAGCGTTTGCTGTTGGTCTTGTAGGGTTTTGCGCTGCTGTTCGATGGCTTCAAGCGACCAACGGGTACTTCCCTTTTCCTTGCCGCGCTTCACCTCTGTTTGCTCTGCCCCTAGTTGCGTTAGCTCCTCTTCAACCGTCAACAATGCCTCGCGCTCTTCCCGTGCGTAATCTCCCTGTTCAAGCTGTTGGTCTAGGGTAGTAAGCGTTGCTTGTGTCTGTTCTAGCTCTGTTTCCCATTGGCTGACTTGGGCGAGTTGCTGTTGGAGATGGTCTATGCCGGCGGTGGCTTTTTCTGCTTGGGTTTTGTGCTTCTCGTGCTGTTTGATCTCTTTACGAATAGCCTGCCGTTCTTTTTCCTGGGCATCAGCCATCTTCTTGGCTTCGCTATAGCTGTGGCGGAGGGTTTCTAGCTCCTGTTCATAGTGCTGCTGTATGATCTCTACGCCACCTTCGCCAAGTTCGCTTTGGCACAGGGGGCAGGTGGTCGCAGAGGATGCCGTGTCGTGTAGCAGTTCTTTGCGCTGCTTGATTTCCTCTGCCTGTTGCTTGTAGCGGTCACAGTTTGCCCGTTGCGTACTGATGCTGTCTGTCAATTGTTGGTCTTGGGTTTTGAGCGTTGCCAGGGTTGCTTCTGTCTGTTGGAGTTTTTCTTGCTCGGCGAACGCAGTGGTGAGTTGCTCTTGCCAATCTGCTGCCTGGTCAAGGTAATCTTGCAATCGTTTACCCTCACGGGCAAGCTGTTGGCGTTCGCTGGTGAGCTTATCGTGCTGTTGGTTGATGCTGTTGGCAAGTTTGCTCTGCTGCACCATGCGGCTATGGGCTTGGCTGATGCGCTGGTCTAGGGTGCTGATTTCCTCGCGTATACCGGTGAGTTGTTCTGCTAGGGGGGCAAGCGTTGCTAGGTGCTCTTCCTGTACTTGCAAATCTTTTTCCAACGATGGACGTTGGGCAAGTTCTTTGGTGAGCCGTTGGACTTCACGCTGCCAACCCTCTTTTTCGCTTTCCAATCTCCGTAGCACATCTTTGAGGGCTTCCTGATGTTGTCGCCGTTCTTCGGTCAATTCGTCAAAACGGGGGCGCAGGTTATCGAGCCGTTCAACCTCTGCTTGGGCAGTAGTCAATGCCAAAATGCCATCGGCTATCTCCTCGCGCCGTTGGAGCAACGCTTCTGCTTCGTCAATGGCAGCTTGCAATGTGGCAGCTTCGGCTTTTTGTTGCTGTTTGTCGCTTGCCAATTGCTGAAGGTGTTTGGCTAGTTCTTGGCGGCGAGCACGTTTGGTTTCCAACGCCCTGACCTGTTCATCAGCTTGGGTTTTTGCCTGTTCTGCTGCCGTTACTTGGCTCGTGAGGGAGGCTACCCGTTCTTGGGCATCATAGACGTATTGCTCATAAAGCGTGGCTTTTTCGGCTTCATGTTGTAGATGGCTTATTCTGCCGTCAAGTTCGCGCACTTGCCCATCCAATTTCTTAGCCCGGTTTTTAGCCCGTTCTTCAAGCATGGCGTATTCTTGCAGGTCAAGGATTTCTGCGAGGACTTGTTTACGTTCTGCTGGCGGCTTACGTTGAAATTCATCTGCCCGCCCCTGGATGAGGTAGGATGCATTGGTAAAGGTATCGTAGCTCATCCGTAGCAGGTCTTCAATCATCCGATCTGTTTCGGTTACTGTTGTTGTCCCTAACGGTCTCCACGATTCGCCATCGCGTATTTGCAAGTCCAGCGTGGTTTTCCCGGTAGTCTTCTTGCCCTTGCGGGAAAGCTGGCGGCGGCGGATAACGCGGTAGCGTTGTTGGTTGTGGATGAAAGAAAAATCCACAACCATCTCGCTTTCGTGCTGTGCAATAAGTTCATCGCTGCTCATCCGTGCCTTGCCCCACAATGCCCATGTGATAGCGTCAAGCAGGGCAGACTTACCTGCCCCATTTTCGCCAGAGAGACAGGCGACATGCAAGCCCTCGAAGCGAAGCGGCGGTTGTTCACCGCGGTAACACATAAAATTTGACAAGTGGATTTCAACAGGTATCATACACTTTTCCCCACTTCACGATGGAGCATGCGCTCTTCTCTCATTGCCATTGGACAGCGCATAGGCACATCCTTCTGGCGTTGACGGTGCAAGAAGTCTTCGATAAAGGGGGCTTGCATTTCATAGTTGATGAGAAAGGCATCATGCCCCGCAAGCGATGGTAGCTCTACGTGGGTGACAGTGCGGTCTAGTCGGCGCAGTGATTCCTCTATTGCGCGTGATTCCTCTGGTGGGTAGAGCCAATCGCTGGAAAAAGAGAGCAGCAAAAACTCTGCCCGGCTTCGGGCTAGGGCTGCGTCAAGCGAACCATATTTCCCTGGCAAATCCCAGTAATCCATCGCTTTGGTAATATACAAATAACTATTGGCATCAAAACGAGAAGTAAACGTTTCTCCCTGATAGGACAGATAGCTTTCAACAGCAAACTCTTGTTCAAAGGTATAGCTAGGTATTCCTGATGTTTGCAGCTTGCGCCCAAATTTATCTTCCAATGCCGGCTCGCTCAGGTAGGTAACGTGGGCTAATTTGCGGGCGGTTGCCAGACCATCTCGCGGCGGCTCATGCTCATAATAATCGCCACCTCGCCAGTTTGGGTCTTGCATAATCGCCTGTCGCCCAATGGTGTTCCATGCGATGGTTTGGGGAGAAGAGCGGGCAGTGGTTGCCAAAAGAACAACACTTTTGACCCGCTCTGAGTAGGCTGTTGCCCATTCCAACGCCTGGAACCCGCCCATTGAGCCACCGACAACTGCCAGCAGCGTGTCAATCTGTAAATGGTCTATCAAGCGCACCTGCGCCCGTACCATATCGCCTATGGTGATAACAGGAAACTGAGTCCCATAAGGCTTACCAGTAGCGGGGTTGATGCTGCTTGGACCGGTGCTGCCTCTACAACCACCTAGTATATTGGAGCAGATGATGAAATAACGGTCTGTATCAAAGGTACGCCCCGGTCCGACCATCGTGTCCCACCAACCGGGCTTGCGATCTGTGGGGGAGTGTCGCCCAGCAGCATGGGCATCACCAGAGAGCGCATGGAGCAGCAGGATGGCGTTGTCTTTGGCATTGTTCAGGTGCCCATACGTCTCATATTCCAGCGTGACGGGGGCTAGGCTCGCTCCACTATCCAGCGGCAAAGGTTCATCCCAGGTGACATACTGAGGTTGCACTAGTCCAATACCCGCTTTGTACTGTGGGGATGGTTCCCGTTGTCTGGGTGGAAAAATGGGTTGGTTGTTGCTCCGCTGTGGGGCAGTATAGGTAGCTCTTCTCATAAACATCTCCTATATAGTTGCTAGGGCTTGATCAAGGTCAGCCAAAATATCATCAATCGTTTCTATACCTACTGACAAGCGCACAAAGTCGTCTGTTACACCAGTGAGGTTTAGTTCCTCTTCGGTGAGTTGGCTATGCGTAGTGGTGGCAGGGTGGATAGCCAAACTCTTGGCATCGCCAATATTTGCCAGATGCGAAAAGAGTTTCAAGTGGTCAATAAAGCGTGCGCCTTCTGCTCGTCCGCCCTTCACGCCAAAGCCAACTAAGCCGCTTTGACCTTTGGGCAGATATTTGCAAGCAAGTTGGTAGCTTGGATGATCTTCCAAGCCGGGGTAGACGACCCAGGCGACCTTTGGGTGCTCTTTGAGGTAGGATGCTACGGCTAGGGCGTTTTGGCTATGGCGTTCCATACGCAGCGGGAGCGTTTCTAGCCCTTGCAAAAAGAGAAACGAGTTGAAAGGACTAACTGCTGCTCCCATATCGCGCAGGAGTTGGAGCCGGGCTTTTAGGATGTATGCCTGGGGACCAAAGGCTTCAGTGTAGACCAGTCCGTGGTAGGATGGGTCGGGTGTGGTGAAGGCAGGGAAACGCCCGCTTGTCCAGTCAAATGTGCCACCATCTACTATCACCCCACCAATACTCGTGCCGTGTCCACCAATGTACTTTGTGACCGAGTGTATCACGATGTCTGCGCCCCATTCCAACGGGCGGCAGAGGGCGGGGGTTGCGGTAGTACTGTCTACCATGACGGGTATTCCCTTTTCGTGTGCCAGCGTTGCTATCTGCTCCAGGTCTATCACGTCTAGTCGTGGGTTGCCAATCATCTCCAGAAAGACCAACTTCGTTTGGTCAGTAATGGCGTTGCGAAAGCCATCTATATCGCGTCCATCAACAAAGGTGGTTGTGATGCCCATTTTTGCCAGCGTGTAGCGGAAGAGGGTGTAGGTGCCGCCGTAGAGGTCGCTGGATGCAACGATGTGGTCGCCTGCCCCTGCTAGTGTGAGGATGCCGAGGGTAGCGGCAGCCTGCCCTGACGCTACTGCCAATCCCCCCACGCCCCCCTCTAGGGTAGCTATCCGTTGTTCCAACACATCGGTTGTGGGGTTCATAATGCGGGTATAGATGTTGCCTACTTCCTCTAGGTTGAAGAGGCGGGCGGCATGTCCCGTGTCCTGAAATTGGTAGGATGTAGTAGCGTAGATTGGCACAGCGCGAGCGCCGGTGGTGGGGTCGGGCTGCTGTCCGGCGTGGAGTGCCATCGTCTCAATTCCGTAATTTGGTGGTTCCTTGCTCATAGGTTCATTCCTCCTTGTAAACTTGTTTATCCTTGTACATACTGGTTGACCAACTGCTCAACCTCTTCTAGCGTTTGCCTTGTCCACAGGCTATTGAGTATCGCTTGGAGTTGGTCAAGGTCGGTTATGTGGCGTATGGTTGCAAGCAACGTGGTGTCGCCAAACTTGGCTTGTAATCCAGTCTCAATACCGGTTAGTAAGCTCTTTATCCCCTCTGCTCTGCCCTCTGCTTTGCCCTCTGCTCTGCCTTTTGCTATCCCCTCGTCTAGCTTTGCT
>CAYPHM010000006.1:70599-78863 GCA_964410555.1 uncultured Chloroflexaceae bacterium
AACATGCGCTTGAAGCCAAAGTCGGTGGTGATGTCTATGTAGCGGTGGGGCATTGGTTTCATCTCCTCATAATTTGCAAAAAGAAAAGCCCTCATCTTAGGAGATGAGAGCTTCCTGTCATTTTGCATAAAAAAACTCTTCCCATGCACACGTATGGTAAAGAGCACTCACGTATGCATCCTCATCTTCCAGATATTGCTGCCGGAATTGGCACCTTCCTGGGGTAATTAAGTATCAGTATGGTTTCCAGGGGTTGCCGAGGTTTCATAGGGCCGGTCCCTCCACCTCTCTCGATAAGAGCAGCGACTATTTATTTGTTTGATACAAAGATAGTAGCAAAACTTTATATCTTTGTCAATACGAAATATCTGCCTGCGATTATTGCAGAATATGCAGGGCTTTATCCCACCGCAAAACAATGGGGATTGACCCGTACCAAATCGGCACCAGAACGAAAACTCTGCAACACCAACGGCGTACCGAGTGACCCAAGCGATACAATAGGTCCCGTGATCATAAAGGTATACCGCCCGGTGCGTTTGGGGTCTGGAAGGGAACAGTAGCGGACAAACCCCTCTTTGCCTAGCTCCATTTCCACCACCTCGCGGTCTGCCCCTATCTTGAACCCTTGCCCAAATATCTTCACCTGAAGCTGACGCAAAATGGTTTTGTCGAAGTCATGAAGGGTTTGGGTAATGAAGAGCCAACCCACCCCATACTTGCCCGTCATACGCACACTCTGCGCCAGCAGGGTACGAGTACGGGTACCATCGCTGCTTTCGCTGGCGTGTTCCCCCGCAAACAAATGCGCCTCGTCAAGCACGACGAGCGCATTGCTGCCCTCTCCCTGCTGAAAATTGCGATGGATAACATAGCGTAACCGAGTGAGTATCTCGTTGAGCAGAAAATAGGGTACACTATCTACGCTGCTCTCTTGCCCAAACGACAGCACCACAACCTCACGGTCATGTAAGACGCGATGGATGAGCCGAGAGAGCGGTTGTCGTCCACTGTCGGTACGAAAAGCGGCGAGGGACTCATTCCATACCCGCTTGAGCCGCACCTCGTCTAGCTCAAACCGCGACATCACATCCATAGCTCGCTGCCCCTCACCGGGTGCCATCCCCGGCTTGCTGGCATAGATAACATCAGCAAACCGGGCGAGATCACGCACCAGCAGGGGGAGGTCTGTCGTTCGCAAATCTCCCACCGCCCGCCGTTTACCATTGGAGTCGCGTAGCTCCGCCAATAAACTGGCAAGCCGTTCGCTGGCTTCGCGCCCCTTGTTTGCTCCCTTGAAGCCTAGCGTATCAAAAAAGCCCACCCGACGCAGCATCTCGGTAAAGGCTTCAGTCCCCTCTAGCGCGACTTCATCCGTGGTTGTGACAATCACCTCACGCTGTTGTTGGAGTGCGCCCAAGAGCTTTTTGATACTGAAATCTACCCGATGGTCGCCAGAGGCAAACCGATCTTTCCCAAACTCGCCTTGCGGGTCAAGCACAAGCAGCCCCATCTTGGGATTAGCTGCAAAGCCGGCGAGCAGTTGGGCAGCAAATATACTCTTACCGCTACGGGTTTGCCCAAAAATGCCCATCATGACCGCCTCGCCAAAGCCACCTTCCTCTGTCTTGCCAAAATCGCGTAAGGTCAGCGGCACAGGCAAAGCATCACCCGGTGACTGCCCGGCGTAGAAGATACCCATTTCGGTATGCACCAAATCTTGGAGGGATTCAACATTGGCAGGAAACACAGGAGTACCACTGGGGGGGGGAATAGAGAGCGTTGTACGGCGGCGAACCCGCCCATCATCGTCAAGCAGAAACACCCCAAGCGCAGTGAGTTGAGCACTGGTGAGGTCACTATCGCCGCTGAGGGCAGGGAGTGCGCCCTGGTGTTTGATCACCGCCCGTATTACCGGATCTTCGTGCCAGCGGTTGCGTGTGACCATGCCCCCAAGTTGGCAGAGTGCCCGTTTGCGATAGGCTTTGCCGTTAAATTGTTCTAGCACTTCAAACACCACCCAGGCGTGATCCAACGCTCGATTCCGGGCGGACTCGAGGATGTCCACGGTAAAGTGTGTTGTGCTGTTTGGTGAGCCGATAATAGCGACTGCTTGCATATACGTTCCGAACAAAGTTCCTGAACTGTCATGCTAATTATACCAGGGTTTTAGATAATGTCAAGAAATGGAGCAAATGTTTGGGCAAATATCCCACATGCGGCACAAAAACGCATATCGTGGTATGATACAAGGGATATGACTACACAAAATAAACAGATTCTTACCAATGAGGATATACAGCGTATCTTAATACGCATAGCCCACGAAATAGCAGAACGCAACGATGGGATTCAGCACGTCTTGTTGGTCGGCATCCGCCAACGCGGATACTCGCTGGCAGAGCGTCTAGCTCGCTTGTTGCTAGAGATTGAAGGGGAGCAGGTCGTAGTGGGGCAACTCGATATTCCCATTCGCCAAGACACCCCAGATAGGCATACCCCCCCCCCGCCTGTCCAGAATACCGGTATTCCTGCGGATACCACGGGATATAGCGTGGTGTTGGTAGATGATGTGCTCTATACTGGTCGGACGGTGCATGTTGCCCTGAATGCTCTTGTAGGACCAGATCACCCCGAACGGGTCCAGTTTGCGGTGCTGATAGACCGGGGGCATAGAGAATTGCCTATCCGCGCCGATTTTATTGGCAGAGAGGTGCCTACATCGCGCAGAGAGCGGGTGGAAGTGCGGCTAACAGAAGTGGACGGACAAGATGAAGTTGTCATCATACATCCAGAGACCAGTGGCTAAAACGACAACTAGCCCTGGGATGCAATCGCTGATACACTTGACCAATCTGCACCGCTATGTGCTTGACTTGGATACCTTCAACCGGGCGCAGATTGAAGAGGTACTCAACACTGCCGAGGGAATGAAAGAGGTGCTTTCACGGGATATTAAGCAGGTACCCATCTTACGGGGCAGGACGATTATTACCCTCTTCTATGAAAAGCGCGATTCTACGCGAGTGGCGTTTGAATTGGCAGCAAAAGCCCTTTCTGCTAACCTTATCTCTATTGCAGATGAGTACCCCCCTACCAATGGCTATAGCTTGGGGGATATTGCCCGCAAGGTGCAAGGGTTAGGGGCAAGCATTGTGGTGATGCGCCACCCCCACGCTGGTATACCCTATCAGATGCTTGATTACATGAGCGGTTCCCTGATCAATGCTGGCGATGGCTACCACGCTGACCCCGCCGAAGCCCTAACCGACCTCTTTACTATTCGTGAACACCTTGAACGTATCGAGAAGCATAAGGTGGTGTTGCTAGGCGACATTCTGTATAGTGGGGCAGCCCGTTCCTGCTTGTGGGGGCTGGCAAAGATGGGCGCACGGGTGACGCTTTGTGCTCCCCCTACGCTACTAGGCCCACGGGCTTTTTGGCAAAAGACGTGGCCCGATGTGCGTATTATCCACAACTTGGATGAGGCAATAGAGGATGCTCACGCGATCAAAGTGCTTCCCGTTGCCCCATCCTGTTTTCACACCGGCAGGCTCCCCTCGCTGCGGGAGTTTCGTGAAGGCTACGCCCTCACCCCCGCCCGTATGCAGCGGGTTCGCAAGCAAGCCCTGGTCCTTTCTGCTGATGCCCAAGAAGAGGATTTCCTCTCGCCGGCGACGTTCAAAGCTCGCCAACCTGCGGTAGAGCAATATGTGACCAATAGTATAGCCGTGCGTATGGCATTACTCTATATGGTCTCTGGCACATCATAACCTCGTCAAGAAGAATACTTATGGCTATGTTTCGCTACTCTTTGATTGTTTTGGTGGTGTTGACCCTCGTAGTGGGGACAGCACCCACACCCCCGACACCAGACGGTGGTCCTTATCGTCCTGGCGAATTGCTCATCAAACTGTCCCCAAATCTCGACACAGCTTCTAGCAAGCAAGCAACAGAGTACCAATCAGACTCTTGGGCTATGCTCCAACGCGACCCGCAACTAGCCATGCTGCTGCAACAGGCAACCGTACACTATGTAGAGTTGCTTGCCCCCGGCAGCGATACCTACCATGTACAAGTTGCGAATACAACCAACATCCCCAAACTGGCGCAGCAGGTTGCGGCTCTTCCATCGGTAGTCTATGCGGAGCCAAATACCATTCGCCAGATGTTGCGTGTCCCGAATGACCAGCATTTGTCGCAACAGTGGGCATTGGAAAATATCCAGGCGTTTGGGGCATGGGACATCACCACAGGGGGGAATATCGTGGTCGCGGTGGTAGATACCGGGGTATCTACTAGCCACCCCGATCTCGAAGGTAAGGTATTACCCGGCTACAATGCGCTGCTCCAAAATGACGCAAGCCAAGACAACAACGGACACGGGACAGCGATAGCCGGCTTGATAGCCGCTCGCACCGACAACAACACCGGTATCGCCGGGGTCTGTTGGGGGTGTGCTATCCTACCGGTCAAGGTGCTGAATGAACGGGGAGCCGGTGATGATGTTGATCTAGCCCGTGGTATTCGTTGGGCTGCTGAAAATGGCGCACACATCATCAACTTGAGCTTGGGGGGGGCAGAAAATAGCCAGGTATTGCGGGATGCGGTAGAGTATGCCTACCAACGAGGGGTACTCTTGATAGCCGCTTCTGGCAATGAACAACAGTTGGGCAACTTCACCAACTACCCTGCCGCCTATCCCCAGGTGGTCGCAGTCGGGGCAACCACCAACAGCGATAGGCTTGCGAGGTTTTCCAATACTGGTGAGCATATAGACCTCGTGGCTCCGGGCGTAGCCCTCTGGACAACCATTCTTGACGGCAACTTTGGACCACCAAATGGCACCTCTTTCTCTAGTCCGTTTGTCTCTGGTGTGGCAGCCCTCATCCTAACGGTACGTCCTGACTTGCCGCATGCGGATGTGACGTGTATTCTCAAGGCAAGTGCTGATGACCTAGGGGACGCAGGGCGTGACAACGAGTATGGGTGGGGACGATTGAATGCATTGCGAGCAGTGCAGCAGGCACAGACCTATACCGGGTGCAATCTGTCAGAACCCCAAACCAGCACCGATCCAGACAGTACCTCACCAAACACCAGCGGCGTAGCACCAGAGGTTATCAGGGACGCTTTTGCGCCGGTAGACCCGACGAGTAGTAGGGTACAGGCGGGGGCATATTTTCCCGAAACGCGCCATACGTTGCGTGGCGAGTTTTTGCGCTATTGGCAGAGCCACGGTGGGTTGCCGGTCTTTGGCTACCCCATTAGTGAGGAGTTTATCGAACCGGCTTCTGCCGAGCGTAGCGGAGGAGAATCCTTTGTGGTGCAGTACTTTGAACGGTATCGCTTTGAGTTTCACCCGGAGAACCCTGCTCCCTACAATGTGTTGCTGAGTCGGATGGGGGACGATATGCTCACGCTGCAAGGGCTAAACTGGTTTAGCTTTCCCAAACAACCACCACAAGATGGGTGTCTCTACTTTGATGGGACAGAACATGCGGTATGCGGGAGGTTTTTGGCTTACTGGCAGGAACATGGGCTAGAGCTCGATGGCATTGATGGGAAATCGTTTGGTGAAAGCCTGGCGCTCTTTGGGCAACCGCTCTCTGGAGTCCAGATGGAAGAGGTAGCACCGGGCGTTGAGGTGCCAGTACAGTGGTTTGAGCGGACGCGGTTTGAAGACCACGGACAGCAAGGGGTGCTGTTAGGGCGGCTCGGCAGCGAGTTTGTCACAATGCAGCAGTGGACGCAGCCGTAGCCATAAGAAAATAGTCCCCTTGACGGCAGCAGCCCCCATTCCCTTGCCCCACATCCCACTACGCGGGAGAAGGGAAATAACCGGCTCCCCCTCGCCCTTTTATGGGAGAGGGGGAGAGGGGGTAGGGGGAGCGGGTCATAACGTGGTAGGTTTTGCTCAGCATGACCTATTTGTGACTACTCCCAATCCTAAAGGGTTGGGCTTCTCGGGTCGAAACCCAAGCTGTGTAGCCCCACAGCCAGCATGGTTATCGCGGCGTTGAGGTCTCGTTCTATCTCAAGACCACAGACCGGACACTGCTGTACCAAGTGTATCACAACACATCAGTTCTTGCAACAGCTAAAGCGGCTGAAGCGGAGAAAGCCCGTAAAGCCCAGGGCTAAAGCCCCTGGGCTTTACGGGCTATTTCTGTAAGGGGGAGCGGGGAATAACAAGGCAATAGAGTTCTCCCCTAATCTTGTTGGCTACTCCTCCGGGGGGGTATGGGGCAAGAAGAGACAAAATCGGCTCCCGCTTACCTCGCGGTTCTCCACCCAAATACGCCCACTATGGGCTAGTGCCACTTCGCGGCAGAACGCCAACCCTAGCCCCGTTCCCCGTTTGGACTCCCCTTGTGCTTGGGTAAAAGGCTTAAAGATGCGCTCCCGATCTGCTTCAGCGACCCCTTCGCCCATATCCTCAACCATCATTAAGATACCATTGCCATCTGATGCTTCTTGCGCTTTCATTGTCACTGTCCCCCCTTTTGGGGTAAACCGCAGCGCATTGGCAACAAGATTGACGAGTACGCGGCGCAGCAAATGGAGATCTGCTTCTACCTTGAGGTTGCGCGGTTGAACGTGGTAGCGTAGGATGACTTGATGCTTAACCGCAATGCTATATAGCATACGATGGATTTCATCAAAAATAACTTCCAGTAAGATAGGCTCATATTCTAACACATGCCGTCCAGATTGGATTTTCTTCATATCCAGCATGTCATTGGTGAGATCAGTGGCTTCTTGAAGACCACGTTTGCCAGAATTAAGCGAATCGACAATAAACTCGCGGATGGTTGAATCTATCTGGATAGTATTGATTGCCCGTTGGATAACATCAAAGCTGGCGGAGGTAGCGGTGAGGGGGCTGCGTATATCATGCACCAGCCGACTTAACATGCTTTCCCTTGCTGCTTCTATATCCTGTTGTTGTTTCATCCGCCATGCATTCTGTATTGCTTGCTCAATTGTTCGTGCTGCTCCATGTAACACGGTACCCTGGTAGGCGTAAAATGCATACGGTCTTTTGTGGGCAAGCGTCAGTATACCGCTAATCCCAACGCTTGTTTGCAGGGGAAGAATAATCAGGGAATGACCAGCTAAAAGTTGGGGAGCGTGTTCATCGGGGACATTGCTGATACGGACCATGCGGCGTTGTTGGATTGCCTGCTGTTGTGGACCACCTTGTAGGGCTTCTGCTATTTGGTCATGATCTAGGGTAATCCGTTCATCACTCATCATCCAGCGAAAGGGGGCTTGATTTTCATCCAATAACACAAGACATCCCGTTTCTGCATTGATCATTTCTACCATACCCATCAGGGCTTCTGGAAGTACTTTTTCAATATCAAGGCTTTGATTGAGGCGTAGGCTGAATGCATGTAAGAGAGAAAGGGACGCACATTCTTGGGCGAGCTCTCGTCGAATGTGACGAGTCGTATCCAGGGAGTCTAGGGTTTCTCCATCTTGGGTAGGCTTATATGAACTCGTATACAGACTACTTTTCCCCTCTCGTGGTACATCATACCGTTGTTGTGCTCCGGTTTCAACGCCTGAAGCAAACCGCGCCATTTCTTGATACACAGACATGATAAATCCCTCTCAATGGGATATGCTCCAATGGGGCATATCTCCCACAGGAAACGAGGTATCCCCCCCTCGCGTATTTCCCTTCAAGTAACCAAGCCACCCACAAACCGGTACTGCACCGCTGAGAATATTTGTTGAACCTTGCGCTACAACGGAGAACAGTACGATATGTGTTAGTCTTTAGTATAACAGAATTTTGAAAATTTGCCTATAGTGACTTTTTCCTATAGCCCAACAGTACCATATAATTACTATCATTTGTAGTACTACTATGATATGCATAAAGAGAGGGGGATTATGGGTTGTAGCTTTTTCCTATTGCGCTATATGGTATTCGTCCTACATTTTTTCTGGCATTTTGTGCGGGAATTATCAAGGAATTATGAAGAAAAAAAGGTAAATTTCCTCTGATATATCGTTTTTCTTCCGGTTTCCCCCCACCCGGAAAACTTGGATGTGATGGATGGGGAGAAAAATAAGGTCCATTGATTTGGTCAGGAGCCCCCCCAAACCTAAGATACCCCTATTTGCGATCGGTGGGGGAAGGGGCTAGGGGATGGGGGCAACAAGACCCCCTTCTCCCCGCGGTGGGACGCGGGGCAGGGGATGGGGGCTGCCCGGTTCCCCTTCTCCCCTCGGTGGGGGAAGGGGCTAGG
>CAYPHM010000007.1:0-31715 GCA_964410555.1 uncultured Chloroflexaceae bacterium
CTCGGTGGGGGAAGGGGTTAGGGGATGGGGGCTGCCCGAAGGGGCAGAGGCAGGGAATGGGGGGACAACAACCCTCACCCCCCTGCCCCCCTACTCCCAGAGGGAGAGGGGGACACATCCGCTCGTTGACCCTCGCGGCTCGTTTTGGGGGGGCGAGGGGGGGGAACGGGTTACATCTTACCTGGATGTTTTACCCGTTGTGGTACTGGTTGCTCTTGCGCCCGGCGTTCGGCGTTGTATGCCTTCTCCAACAAGCGTAACCGATCATACAGCACATCCACATGCTGCAACACCTGCCCCATCATCTGCTCTCCTGTTAGTTGCTCATGTTGCCATTTCAACTTGAGATCATCGAGAGTATGCATACCCATACGTTCTGCTCCTTTCATCTTACACACGAAATGCGAAAATCGTGTATCATGCAATGTGGTAGTGGGAACGTCCCACTAGAGATCAGAACACTCTCTGCACGTAATGTTGATAGCACCGTGCAGAGAAGTATTACAATTGTAATTGTACCACCAAAAGACAAAACCGTCAAAATGTTAGAGAAATTTCCAGAGAAACTGAAATCTTTACGTGAACGACATGGACTATTGCAAAAGCAACTTGCGAAACAACTTGGTATCACAGAACTCCATATCAGCTATCTTGAGAACAAGCGGAGAAAGCCAGGAGCAGAGCTTGTCCTCAAGGTTGCCGATTTTTTTGGCGTGACGACTGATGTCCTGATGCGCGATGAACTCGACCTTGACGCGGACGATGAACCGTCGTAACCCGCTCCCCCCTGCCCCCCTACTCCCATTAGGGCGACATCCTCTCCCCCTGCCCCCCTACTCCCATTAGGGCGACACCCTCTCCCCCTGCCCCCTACTCCCATTAGGGCGACACCCTCTCCCCCTGCCCCCTCTCCCATAAAGGGCGAGGGGGAGCCGATCATTCCCCTTCTCCCCTCGGTGGGGGAAGGGGTTAGGGGATGGGGGCTGCCCGAAGGGGCAGAGGCAGGGGATGGGGGGCAACAATACCCCCTTCTCCCCTCGGTGGGGGAAGGGGCAGGGGATGGGGGGAATCGATTTCCCCTTCTCCCCTCGGTGGGGGAAGGGGTTAGGGGATGGGGGGTGTGCGAAGGGGCAGAGGCAGGGGGGACAAATTGAGCTTTTGCCCCATGACCCTGCTTGCATTAAACGGTATCATGGTAGGGGAGAAGAAAAACTACCAGAAAGAAAGGTAACGTATGCTTGGCAAACAAGAACTCCTTGATCGTCTACAAGAGCTTATCCATAACCCAGTGGCACGAGATGAAGAGATCGAAAAGGTCTTTTTGGAACTTATGGCAGAAGACCTCTTGAATACCGGTCTTGAGCAATGCAGCAAACGAGGGCGAGGGGCGTTGCTGTTTGACCTGCGCGGTTTGCTAGGTTGGCGAAGAGGAGATATGCCCACCCTGTATTACTTAACCTACCCAGATTTGGTTGAGGCAGGGCATACATCCGATACCACCGAAGCAGAGATCAACGAGTATGATACGGAACGTGAGGTACCGGTGATGTTTGTCTATGATACCCATATCGCTGGTCACGTTATATCCAAGAATTGGATAAACCGTGCTGCTGTCAACTAAATATTGTCTTGTCCCCTTGCCCCCTCTCCCTTTCACATCCGCTCGTTACTACTCGCGGCTCAAATAGGGCGAGGGGGAGCCGCCACAGCAGGGGGATATGACATGGTAGGGGCACACAGCCGTACGCCGCATCCTCCTCACATACACACCCCAAAACGGGGACAAGGGGATGCTTACAGGGGTAGGTTAGGGTAAATTAGACAATAACTCACCGGGCAGCCCCCATCCTCTGCCCTTCCCCTACTACGCGGGAGCAGGGAGACCGGCCGGCTCCCCCTCGCCCTCTGGGAGCGGGGGCAGGGGGGAGAGGGAAATAATAAAGGTAGCCTTTGCCCAACGAGACCTACCCCTGAAAGACGAGGGGATGGGGGCTGCCCCCTTACCTTTCAGCGGATTTTGCCGTCTCTGTCGTCTCCGTTTTCTCCGTTACAGCTGGTTTCTTGCTGCGGCTACTCTTACGCTGCTTCTTTGGGGGCAACCCACCACACAGGGCGGTCTCCAACACCACATCCATATGCTCAGCATAGATAAAGCGCAATTTACGGCGTACATGGGGGGGGACTTCGGTTAAATCACGCTCGTTTTTCTTGGGCAAAATAACCGTCTTGATACCAGCACGATACGCCCCTAGTATCTTCTCCTTCACGCCGCCTACAGGCAACACCCGTCCCCGTAGCGTAATCTCGCCAGTCATCGCCACCTCACGCCGCACAGGGTGGTTGAGCAACGCCGATATGAGAGCCACCGCCATCGTAATTCCCGCAGAAGGACCATCTTTGGGCACAGCCCCTTCAGGTACATGCACATGGATGTCTATTTTGTCAAACTTCTTGGTATCAATGCCAAGGTTGCGGGCATTCGTACGGGCATAGGAATGTGCTGCCTGTACGGACTCCTGCATAATATCGCCAAGCTGTCCCGTGAGCGTAAGATTGCCCTTGCCTTCCATCAGCGTCACTTCAATAGCCATAATATCGCCCCCATTGCTCGTCCAGACCATCCCCGTAGTCACCCCTATCTCGTCCTGCTCCTCAGCCAAACCATAGGTATAGTGGGGGGGGCCCAGGTATTTGATTACCAGCGTGGGGGTCACAACCTGCTGGTAGGTACGCTGTTCAGCAATGCGCCGGGCAGTCTTGCGGCAGAGTGATCCAATCTCCCGCTCAAGGTTTCGCACGCCTGCCTCATAGGTATAGGTTCGGATAAGCTGCCGCAACGCCGACTCCCGAAAATGCATAGTCTCAGAGGTTAGCCCATTGGCTTCTAACTGCTTGGGTATCAAAAAGCGGCGGGCGATTTCGAGCTTCTCCTCTTCGGTATAGCCGGGTAGCTCGATAATCTCCATACGGTCAAGTAGGGCATCGGGTATAGGGTCAAGCAAGTTTGCCGTAGTGATGAAAAACACCTTGCTGAGATCATAGCGTATGTCTAGGTAATGATCGCTAAAGGAGTTATTTTGCTCTGGGTCAAGCACTTCCAACAATGCAGCACCGGGATCGCCCCGAAAATCGCTGCCAATCTTATCTACCTCATCCAGCATAAATACGGGATTGATTGTCTTAGCTTCCTTCATCATTCGCAAGACACGCCCTGGCATTGCGCCGATGTAGGTACGGCGATGTCCGCGTATCTCTGCTTCATCATGCACCCCCCCAAGCGACAGACGGACAAACGTTCTCCCCAGGGCTTCAGCTATGCTTCGTCCCAAGCTCGTTTTACCCACGCCCGGCGGTCCTACAAAGCAGAGAATTGGTGACTGGAGCTTGCTTCCGGCAAGCTGCCGCACTGCCATAAATTCTAGGATACGCTCCTTGACCTTCGATAACCCATAATGATTGCGGTCTAGCACTTTGGCGGCTTCTTTGAGATTATGGGTATCTTCTGTTGTTTCATTCCAGGGTAAATCTTGTAGCCAGTCAAGATAGGTACGGATGATAGCATATTCCGGTGAAGCCATCGGCATCACTTCTAACCGTTCTAGCTCTTCAAGGGCTCGCTCGCGGACTTCTTCGGGCATCGTTTTGCCAAGTATTTGCTCGCGTAGCTGCATCACCTCCCGTTGCATCGGGTCTAGCTGGCCTAGCTCGCGCTGGATGGCTTTCAATTGCTCACGCAAGAAAAACTCCCGGTGGCTACGGTCTACTTCTTTTTGTACTTGGTTGTGAATACGGCTCTCAAGTTCTAGCACATCTAGCTCTTGAGAGAGCATAATACTGAGCCGACGAAGCCGCTCTTCGGTATCGAGTGTTTCGAGTATCTCCTGACGATGGGGTATCTCTAGCGGCAGGGTAGAAGCTACAAAATCAGCAAGCCAGCCGGGTTCGGATACGTTCATCGCCATGATGTAGGAATCATCTGGGAGCGAGCGGCTCAATCGCACAACTTTCTCGAACAACGAAAGGACTGCCCGCATCATAGCCTCAACCGTGAGCGAGTGGTCTTCTTCGGTGTAGATAGGTGCCGCCAACACGCGCAGGTAGGGGGTTTCTTGGCTGAGGCTCACAATACGCATCCTACGGATACCCTGAACCACAACGCTGGTGGTGCCATCGGGCATCCTGAGCATGCGCTGCACGGTTGCCTCTACACCTACAGCATAGAGGTCAGGTAGCCCTACAGGTTCCGTGTCGGGGTCACGTTGAACTACTGCAAGCACCGTGCGATCCCCAACCATCGCCTCTTCAATTGCCAATACCGAGCTTTCTCGGTTGACAAACAGCGGTGCCAGCATATGGGGAAAGAGTACCGTATTGATAAGCGGTACTACGGAAAATTCACGCTCGTGTAACGGCGTGTCGTGGGATGAGTTTTCGTTTGTTGGGAAGTCAAACAAGATGAGGGGTTCTTCCGGCATGCAACACCATAGATGTTCTTTGTAATTACTAGTCTGGAAAGTCCATTATAGCACAAGTAGAGCGGCAATATTTCAACACTCCAGACCCCGCGGGTCATGGCAAAATCCGGTTTGCCCCCATCCCCGCGTTCCACCCGGTCTCCCTTCTCCCCTCGGTGGGACGCGGGGCTAGGGGATGGGGGGCTGAATGAACGGTCTCCCTTCTCCCCTCGGTGGGACGCGGGGCTAGGGGATGGGGGGCTGAATGAACGGTTCCCCTTCTCCCCTCGGTGGGACGCGGGGCTAGGGGGGATCGAGTCATTGTGGTTGGTTTCCCCTTGTCCCTTACGGTAGCGATACTGTAGTGTTCACTTGGTAGCTCTGCGCTATACTATCCAACGAGCCACGCAGACGGTCATGTTGCGATTGAGGGATAATATCCCAAGTGATAGACACAAGATTCTCATCCTGGCGAATAGCACTATTCCCAAGCATCACGACATCCATACCCTGAGCCGTTGTCTTGTAGCTAAAGGTTATCTGAACGCTCCCATTTGGCTGTGCTACTGGCTCATTGATCTGCAATTCCCGCTGGTCGGCGAAGCCAGACTCAATGCCCTGCCGCAACAACCCACCGAGGTCATCAAGTTGACTGGAAACCTCAAAAATGGTGACGGCAATAGCCCCATTGACGGTTGGGTCGGTAAAGACAACGGTCAAGACATCGGGGTCTTGGGTCTCTTCACTGGTCCAGTTTTCAGGAATTTGCATAGAGAAGATACCGCTAGAGTGCGTGTAGGGTATTAGGTTGCCTACTTCTACCTGCGCCAGCTCTTTTCCTGGGGAGGGGGTGTCGGCTACATCCGGTGGGCCTACGAGGTTGCCAAGCAATCCAAGCAGCACGTTGTAGGGTGGCTCGTTTTCTGGGTGTAGTTCAAACCGAGCGCGTTCAAACCATTGAACAGTGTAGGTGTTGCCATCTTCTAGGGTCTCTTGTTGCTCGCCGCTTAGGGGCAGCCCGAAGAGGGAGAGGTTTTCTTCATAGCTAAAGCCCGCTACACCATCCATTTCTAGCCCATTTGCCTGCCACATGTCCAAAATGTCTCCACAGACATTCTGTCCTGTCTGCTCAAAGTAGAGACAGTTCCCTTCGTCACCATCATCCATCTGGGTGCTCTTGGGAAAGGTATTCCAATCGCGCCCCTGCTGCTCCAGAAAATCAGCCGATAACCGACCAAGCAGGACATCATAGGGGCGGGCATTTTCTGGGTGCAGTTCCAGCCGGTTGCGCTCAAACCATTGAACTTGAAACGGTTGTCCTTCAATGATTTCCTCTCGTTGGGAAGTGATGGGGAAACCAAACACGGGTAATCCGCCGTTTTGCTCCCAGTATTCCCGAATACGCCCGGAAATACAAAAGTTGGTTTCGGGAAAACAGTGTTGATCATTTTGCGCTTGGGCTATATGGGGCAGAGACCCGATAACAAGCGCAAAGGTCAGTAGCACCAAGAGGAGCCAGTGGGTACGCTTGGGTAAACCCATCAGAGTATCTTTATGTACCTTGTGGACCATTTCTCTAAATCTCCTTTATGTTATATCCTTTTGCCTGATGATCCAAGCTGCTTGTGGAACGAACGAAAGATGGTTGTCATAATAACGTACAAGTTGTGTGGTCAGCAAAAGGTATGTGACAACTCCCCCTTAACTGTCTGGGGAAAGCCTATGCAGTGTATGCTAATGCTGGCAAAATGTCAACTTTCGGAAGGGTGTGGCAGATTCTTTTCCCTCGTCATAAAAAACGGCGCTACAACCGGACCTACCCTTGTCAGGGAACAACGGCTCCTCTTCCTCGCCTACGTAACTGGGCGTACAACCAACGTTGGCACACGGGTTGCATGCAGCACCTTCTGCGTCACACTGCCGAAAATCCAGCGACTCACCCCGCTGCGCCCATGTGTCGCTATCGTTATCAAATCCACATCATGATATTCGGCATAGTCTACAATAGCCTCTGCTGCGGGTAAATCACATACTTCTATTGTGACATTGTACCCTTCACGGCGAAGACCTTCTGCCACCTGCTGCAAATAGGTTTCCGCCTCTTCCATTGCTGATGCCATCTCTTCTACTGGCACCAAGAATGCCCCGCTATATTCTGTTGTGATAGGGTAGATTGGCGATACTGCCCGTAGCAGCGTGATGCGGGTAGACTTATCTTGTCGTACCAACGTCCGCAAATGCGGCAACACCTGCTCGGCAAGGTCGGAGCCATCCAATGGAACCAAAATGTGTCCATACATATTGCACCTCTCATACCAAGAACATGCCCCCTATGAGTATTGTACCACCCTATCTAGCAGAAATCTGGCAAAGGTGTTCCCGATATGAGACGTTGCATATGCGATTTGAGGATGGGTAGGGCTGCCTGTACCGCTGGCGAAAATTGCTCCCCATACCCCCACCACTCACCACTGATAGACAAAAGAACCCCCCGTGGACGGGAACCGTAGAGTTCTTGGGCTGCTGTCAGCAATAGGGTGGGGGTAACATTATGGGAGAACGCCCCCACCTTGCCCGTTGTTTCTAGGTACTCTTCAACCCAAACGCTCCCTGCCATTCCACTAGCTTGGGCATCCACAAAGATGACCAGATTAGCCTGGCTTACCGGTGCTGCCAGTTCAAGCGAGAGTTGGTGGCAGGCAATAACGGTGGTATTGGGGAGTGTGGGGGAAGCGGGGGGGGCTGTTGATTGGCTTGATTGGCTTGCCCCCTCTGTGGTGTAGGCAAGCAACTGTTGGGCAATATACCATCCTACGCCATCGTCTTGACGTAGGGGATTACCATAGCCAATAATGAGGGTGTGCATAGGTAGTCTCATCTTTCATTGCCCAGGGGAGTTTCTCCTGCTTCCCCTGCTCCTATTCCCATAAAGGGCGAAGAGGGGCGAGACGTTGCAAGCAACATCTCGCGTACAAGGGAATAGGGTTAAGTCCATATATCCCACCGCTAAAGCTGGTGGGCTTTACGGGCTATTATTGTAAATGGAACACTGCTATACCCCCACTGCTAAACTACGCAACGGTATGGTAGCCAGCATCTACATAGTGGGTCTCACCAGTGATGGCTCTCGCAGCATCGCTTGCCAAAAATGCCGCCATAGCCCCAATGTCATCAATTGTCGCAAGCTCTGGTAGAGGGATGCGCGATTCATATTGTTCAATCAAGGCATCAAACTCAGCGATACCAGAGGCAGCACGGGTCTTGATAGTCCCCGGCGATATGGCATTCACTCGGATAGACTGTTTACCTAGCTCGCCTGCCATATAGCGCACCGCACTTTCCAACGTTGCCTTGATTGGTCCCATCAAACCATAGTTGGCAATAGCCCGCTGCGACCCATAGAAAGTCAGGGTCAGCAAACTGCCCCCCTGTTTCATGAGTGGCTCTGCTAGGTGCGCCATCCGCAAGAAGGAATGGCACGAGACATCCATTGCCAATGCAAAGCCTTCAGCCGAGGAGTCTATCAGCCTGCCGTGGAGATCATCCTTCAAGGCAAAAGCAATAGCGTGCAGCAGAAAATCTAGCTGCCCCCATTGCTTCTCTATGGCTTCAAAAACGGCTTCAAGCTGTCCAGGCTGCTGCACATCACAGGGCATAATAATTGGACTAGCAAGTTCTTCTGCCAACGGACGAACATGCTTTTCTGCTTTTTCGTTCAGATAGGTTATCGCCAATTCTGCCCCCGCCTGACGAAAGGCTTGGGCGCAGCCATAGGCAATACTCTGGTTGTTGGCTACTCCAACAACGAGTCCCTTTTTTCCCTCAAGATTAACCAAATTCATATGCGTTTTTCTCCTACAACATCGTAGTTAGTATATCCTTTGCCTATCATGGCAATATTTCACAGTTTTGTCAAATAGGGCAAATGGGCATTAGGCAGGATAAGAGGGAGCGGGTTAGTTTTCCTGGTTGCGATTGATTTTATTGAGGAGAGCTTGATCTTGTTCTCTTTGGCTTTTCTTAGCACCCCCCCCACCACCGGGCGGATTGCCGCCACCGCCACCGCCGCCACCACCGCCGCCTTTCCCGCCTTTCCCGCCTGGTGGTGGCATTTGACCTTGACCTGAAGCCAGGAGCGTCCTTTGCACCAATCGCCAGATAATATTGATCAGCACGGTGATGACCATAGCTAACACAAACCACGGGAGCCAGGCATACAACACCCGTGCTACCACCGATTCTTGCAAGGCTGCGGCAAAATCCTTGTTTTGCAAAATGGTGTCGGTATAGCGCAGCAGGTAACTGACTATCATTGCCCCATTGAGTGCGCCAAGTAGCCCCCCCGATAGCCGCTCTTTGAACAACGGTTTTTGATGGGGTTTATTGGGTCGCTTGGGCAAAAAAGTACTACTCCCATACCCTACCAGCAACGCCACAAATAAGAACGTGAGCGAAATTACTGCCCACGTCCCCGTTTTTGGGCGGTCATCTTGCAGCATCTCAACAAGCCACTCAGACAAACGAACGTGCCAGAGATCAACCAATGCTGCTGCCATGAGTGTCCCCACGAGCGTAAGTAATCCCTCACGCACACCACGGAAAACTCCCAAAACCCCTAGCCCTATCAAGAGCACAATAATTGTAATGGTCAATGCTATACTCATACGAAGTATTGTAGCACAAACTGGCAGCATCTGCGAATAGGTTTTTGCTGACATTGGCCCCCACAACACAAGATCATCGTTCCCCCATGTAACCCATCCCCCAACCACAGCATCCAATATACTAGTAAGCACCATTGACTTTTCTATGAGAGAAAGAGCCTGAACCCACAAGGGTAAGCCCCCCTCGTATGGCATTGAATTGAGGGGTTTTTGGTTTTGTAACAAGTAATGTACATGACAATGACGAACAACAGACAGACAAACAACAAAAGGAGGTTCTGAACATCGTATGGTTTCTCTACGCAAAAATTTGGGTGACAGCTATACTCCCCTCTACTTTCTTGCCTCGCTTGGCAATGGAGGGTTAGCCATTTCGTTCTTTATGTATCTACAATTTATGGTACCCCATGATGGCTACCCGATGGCAACGTTTGACGCTATCTACCCCTACCTTACTGGCGATAACCCACTTATTGTTGGACTTATTGCCATTGTGATGATAGCCATTCTCATCTTGTCCTTTCGCCACTTTTGGCTCCTGGCTTGGAACATCAGCGAATACAACAAATTTAAGCAGACCGCAGCCTACCAAACCTTCAAGCAAAGCAACGCCGAGGTCTCCACTATGGCGATACCCCTCACCCTCGCTATGTCTATCAATGTAGGGTTTATCTTGGGGGGGGTGTTTGTTCCAGGCTTGTGGAATATTGTCGAGTATCTCTTCCCCTTTGCGCTACTTGGTTTTGCTGCCGTTGGGGGCTATGGACTGTGGATATTCTTGGAATATTTCGTCTCACACCTCGTCGATGGCTCGTTTGATTGCACGGGCAACAACAGTCTCAGCCAAATGATTACCGTGTTTGCCTTTGCGATGATTGGCGTGGGGTTTGCTGCTTCTGCGGCAATGAGCCATGTATTGGTTAGCGCAGCCCTCGGTGCGTTTGGGGCTATGTTCTTCTTTAGCATTGTGCTGGTATTAGGGTTGATTCAAATGGTGCTTGGTTTCCGTGGTATGCTGGAGCAAGGCGTACATAAAGAGCAAAGCGTGAGCCTTTGGGTCATCATCCCCATCTTGACTGTCGTCACTATTGGGATGATTCGCCTGACGCATGGTCTGGAGCATCACTTTGGCAATGAGCCAAACCATGCCAATGTCTTTGTTATGACGAGCATCTCTATCTCTATCCAAATACTCTTTGGGGTCTTGGGGTATCTGGTGATGAAAAAAGCCGGCTACTTCCACGAGTATGTGCAAGGTAACGGAAAAAGTGCCGGGTCATACTCCCTCTGCTGCCCTGGGGTTGCCTTTTTCGTGCTAGGGATGTTCTTCATCCATAGCGGATTGGTGTCCAACAATGTTGTGGAGCAATTTTCGGTTGGTTACTTTGCGCTGATTATCCCATTGATCTTGGTGCAAGCCAAAACGATCATGTTTACCCTAGCTATGGACAACAAATTGATCAAACTTTCTCCCAAAGAGAAGAAAGCCGTTTCTAGCCCTGGGCAGGCATAATCCTGCAAACATTGGTAGGTCAGGTTGGTGAGCCGTTGCATATGCAACGGCTCACCAACCCCATCCCCTTGCCCCTTCCCCCACCGGGGGAGAAGGGGAACCGGGCAGGTGTCCCCTTGCGGGAATGAGCCGCGAGGGTCAACGAGCGGAGGTAATTGGCTCCCCCTCGCCCTGGGATGGGAGAGGGGGCAGGGGGCAGAGGCAAACGGGTAACAAATGAACTTTGCCTGGTTTTCCCCTCACACAAACCCAAGCGAAATATGATACAATGAAGCGCATGATTGTACAATGCAACGAAGCAATTGAGTAGAAATAGAATAAGGACAAGGAGGGTCTAAATGCGTATAGGTATCTTGACTGGTGGTGGTGACGTACCAGGGTTGAACCCGTGTATCAAAGCCGTCGTCAATCGTGCCGAAGAGAACGGATGGGAAGTTATTGGCGTTCGTCGTGGATGGGGGGGACTCCTCAACTACAACATAGACAATGACCGGGAATCGCAGCGTGAATGGATCGAAGTTTTGAACCAGGCAAATGTGCGAACCATTGACCGCTACGGCGGAACACACTTGCACACCTCACGGACAAACCCCCAGAAAGTACGGCAACAAGATTTGCCAGCCTTCTTAAAAGATCGGTTTACCTTTGAAGAAGGGCAGAAAACCACTGATTGTACCCCCTATATCTTGGAGGTCTTGGAACACTTGGGCATAGATACCCTCATTCCTATCGGTGGAGATGATACTCTTTCCTATGCTGCTCGTCTCCATTCTGAAGGATTCCGCGTGGTCGCCATTCCCAAAACAATGGATAATGATGTCTATGGGACTGATTATTGTATTGGATTTAGTACCGCTGTTACCCGAAGCGTAGATTTTATTCACTCATTGCGAACCCCCACAGGGAGCCATGAGCGTATCGCTGTGGTAGAACTTTTTGGGCGCAATAGTGGGGAAACAGCCCTCATTTCTGCCTACCTTGCCGATGTAGACCGGGCTCTTATCAGTGAAGTACCTTTTGATATTGAGAAGTTGGCGAAGTTGCTTACGGAAGATCGCAAGCGCAATCCCAGTAATTACGCCGTTGTTGCAGTCTCTGAAGGTGCCAGTATGATAGGTGGGCAGGTTATTGAATATGGTCAGGAAGATGCCTATGGACACAAAAAACTGGGAGGCATTGGTCAGACCATTGGAGAAGCCATCAAGCGTTTGACCAACATAGATATTGTCAACCAGCAGATTGCCTACTTGATGCGAGCAGGAGCACCAGACTCGCTTGATCGCATGGTCTCTACATCGTTTGGCAATATGGCTGTGCAGCAGATTGAGAAGGGGCATGTTGGGCTGATGATGGCGCTCCAGAATGGTATTTACACCACAGTACCGGTAGATTCCTGTATTCGTGGGACAAAGCGGGTGGATGTCAACGAACTGTATGACCCGGAAAACTACAAACCAAAGGTAGCCCATCTACTCGGCAAACCCATGTTCTTGTACTAGTTTTTGGTTTCGTCTTTTGGTGTGACAGCAGATCTGGGACACATGACGCTATTCCGTTGGTTAGGTGTGGCAGGTTAGGGAAGATACCCATGTGTTTTTCCCCTGTCACACCTCCCTATTTTGTGTACACAGCAATCAACCACAAATGAATGGGAAAAAGGTCTGCCCGTTGCCCCCATTGCGTAAGGACGCTTCATCTGATATAATCTAGCAGGCGGGGACACCGCCTTCAGACACGAACCATCCCATTGGGGAGGGTTGTCTGAGCAGCCCCATCCATGAGGGTTGGGAGTTGTCACTACGAGCAGTATACGGGGGTGCGGTTGGTCATAGCCCCCTATTAATCCATCTTGCTGCCTACCTATGCGGACGTTGGACAAGACTATGGCATCATCATCTACCCTTACTTGTACCTCGTGTGGCAATCGTATCAAAGGTGGCTACTATACCTTTGGCACCGATGAACCCTTTTGCAAATCCTGCGTACACCATCGCCATCGCTGTGGCAGTTGTGGCAAGCCTGTAGGAAATCAACATTGGCAACTTCATGATGGGCGGTTTCATTGTGCTACTTGCCATAGCACGGCTATCTATGACACAAACCTGGCACACAAACTCTACCAGGAGACCATAGCAGGGCTTATTGAACAACCAGGGATAGTGCTTCATCAAGAGGTCTTTCTGCGTATTATAGACGCACCCAATCTCATCTTCCTACGCCAACAATCGGTTGTTGTACCAGGACAACCAAACGACCCCCACCTCCGTACATTAGGACTCTATCATCGAAAAGGCGGCATCCGCACGATCTATCTCCTCTATGGTCTGCCCCGCATTATCTTTCGCTCAACCCTAGCGCATGAGTATGCCCACGCTTGGCAAGGGGAAAACTGCCCAAACCTGACCGAGTTTGCCTTGATAGAAGGGTTTGCCGAGTGGGTTGCCTTCTATCACCTACTCTGGCTTGATGCAACAAAAGCCGCTCGCCAGATGCTCGAAACGCCCCACCCCTACCGTGAAGCCCTCGATTACCTCTTTCAGCTAGAACAACGACTCGGTACCGAGGGGGTGTTGGATTATATGAGACGGGCATAACCAATGTTGTTGGGTAACATGGCTATGACGAGGGGAAAATATCCACCACACTTATACGAAATTATGTTCTTGACAACCCGGTACCTCCCTGATATACTAAGAACAAATATACGGAATACATGATCGTCTGATAGCTTCCCTACGGGAGTAACCAGACTCATCATACAATATATTGCACACAGAGGGAGGTATCACGAATGGCAGTAAGTCGAGAAGTCTACCGGTTACATCGTTCACCTGCGCCTACATCAGTAGTCATAGGGGATGGCAAAGGTCGTCAAGTTGTCTTTGTCATCACGCTAGTGTTAGCAATGTTGGCACTCTACGCCGTTATGAGCCACGTTGTCGAGTGGGGGCGCGTCAAGTATGATGATATGCGGTATGGTCGTCCCCGTTCATTTCACCTTGCGGTGCCAGCCGGGGCAGACGGCGAGAAAGAAACCCATTTTTTGGCAATGAATCTCAATCGGCAGGTGGTGGTGTTTGAAATACCGGAGGGGGAAGACACGACACACATACGCACGTTGCAAGGGCCCTATTTGTTTGGGGCAGGAGAAGACCTCACTCCTGTGACGTTGCATATGCAAGATAAAAACCACGACAACAACGCGGATTTAATCTTGCGGGTGAAGGATGAAGAGGTGATATATCTTGACCGCGATGGGACGTTCTCCCTAATGACAGCAGGCGAACGGCAGAGGTTGATTCACCAACAGTAAAGGTAGGCGCATGGGGTGTTTCCATGCGCCTTTTGTTGGTCTCGTCTAGCTCATTACTGCTGTGGTGGTGCTGTGGGTGAAGCTAGTTGGCTTTCTTTGGGATTCCTTTGTATCTCACGTAGTTTGTTGTGGTACTCTCGCGTTTTGAGCTTTTGCAAAACGACAGCTGAGGCGACAACAGAGAGGACCAACCCTAGCCAGAAATAGGGTTCTATATGCAACAATAAGGTGATGATAAATGACCCCCCCATACCCAAGGCAAACACCAGCCCCGAAATCATATATAGTTCAAAACTTGGACTATGCAGATAGCGTTTATCTTGGGGGCTAAGGTTCATTGGTTCTTGCATTCTTCCCTCGCTTTCGGTTTATCGTTTAGGTTATGGGTTCTTACAATAACGAGACTATCGTGGCGTTGAGATCACAGTCTAGCTCAAAACTACAGACCGGACACTGTTAAACCCGCACGGACAAATCCTTCTTGACCACCGTCAGACAACGGCTATAGCGTTGCGAGATTCCGCGTGGGTCAATCTCGATATACGGGCAACCAGAATCCATGTACTCCATTATAGCTGAACCCAGGAAAGAACGCAAGTTCGCAATCTAAAGCACCTGAAGCGGCTAAAGCCTTTCTATCCCAGGGCTAAAGCACCTGGGGTATACGGGCTGCATCTATCAACGACTTCCCCCTACTTGGGCATATTGCGCCAGAACCGCACCAAAACCACAAGCAACACAAGCCCAAGAACCCCCGCTGCTATCTTGATCAATAAGCCTGTGAAGTCCTGTTGTTGTTGCTGTTGTTGGGTTTGTTGTATCTGGACATCCTCAGCCTGCTGCCAGGGGGGAGGATCAGCGTTGACACTGCCGTGGGGAAACTGCACATCAAAGGTACACGCCACATCAGGCAAAAATGGTCCCCCGCTATAGGTGACGCTATCTTCCTCAACTACAACCGTAACCTCCGAGGCTACATCCTCTGGGTCACAGCTCACAATCGTGTGGATCTGGTCGGTGGCAAAGGTAGACGGGAGATGTACCGTTGCTTCAGCTGCATTGATCGTATAGGTACGGGCATAGTCGCTTATATCCCAAGAGAGCATGTCCGTATCACCTATAAAGGCAATCCATAGCCCTCCCTGCACCAGATAGCCTATGGTAAAGGTCCGGGTACCAGTGGTTGTAACGGGAAAGTACCATGTTACACAAGTTTGGGTCTGGTCTGACTCCTCAACAACATCAACGGTAAAAGTCTGGGGTTGTTGGCTATTGGCTTGCTCATAGGGGGTATCCTGCTCACTGACCACCCACTCACCTACGCCTGTCATGTAATCATGCGATAGGCACAATGACGCATTGCTGAAGGGACCGCCGTTCAGGTCAAGCTCCCACGTTTCCACAACCTGGATGTTCCCATCTGTGGTAATCGTCAAGTCTTGCTTGTGCTGCTGCACAGTGGCGGCGTTCGTTGCATCGGCAAAGGCATGCTCGGCAGAAGTTTGCCATGGCGGAGGGTCTGCTTGCACCGCGCTATGCGGAAACTGTACGCGCAACCGCCATCTTGACGCTTGCATAAAAGGTCCGCCAGTAAAAGTGACGGTCTGTTCATCAATCGTGGGTTGATCAGTATCCTGTTCTTGGTCACGGTAGCTTGCTGCCAGTATAGATGATGGCTCATACGCGGTGGGCAGATGCACCGTCACATTGGCAGCAACGACAGGGTAGCCGTGATTTTTCTCTATCGCGTTCCAGGTGAATATATCGTTGCCATCGGGATAGACACGCACTGCCCCCTGGAGGGTATATTTCAACGTGAATGTGCGCGTACGGTTTTGCGTTTTGGGAAAGTACCAGGTAATCGTTGTGCGCTCTTCGCCCTCGCGGACGGTGTAGGTATGCGGTTCGTAGTTGATAGAGTCTTCGTTGGCACTCTCTTTATAGTGTACGCCTGATGCTTCTACCTCCCAGCCGGTGATGCCGGTGATATGCTCCGTCGAGATGTCGTGCATCACGCGACTAAACCGCCCTTTGCGAAAAATGACTTTCCAGGTTTCTTCCACTTGGACATCGCCATTCGGCAGAATGGTGACATCACAGTCACGCTGTTCTATGGTGATTTCTTTCTCCTGCGCCATAACGGGTATGGGGGATATTGCGCTTATCCCCCAAATGGTGAGGATTAGGAGCAACAGACGGGGAAAACCCGTTTGGGTAGAGGGATGCTGAGTATCGACTTGTGCCATAGTTACTATACCTAAAAATAAAGATAAAGAGTGTTTGTCATACTATTTTGTACAAACATATACGTAGTATAGAACAGGGAATGGGTATTGTCAAAGACGTAGCATGCTATGTCTCTACGGTTCCCCTGCTCCCCTCAGTGGGGCAAGAGGCTAGGGGATAGAGGGGGTTGCTCGGACTTTGACGTAGCCCTGCCCCACCCCAAAATCCTACTTGCATCTCTCCGAAAACTATGCTATGATATACATCAATGTCGTGCCAAGATAGCTCAGTTGGTAGAGCACAGCCCTGAAAAGGCTGGGGTCCCCGGTTCGAGCCCGGGTCTTGGCACCAACAGAAGTAAGAAATCCTTTCCTTATGCGTGGTGTAAAATAGCTCGGCTCTCTCTCTTTGAGAGAGCCGAGCTAACAATTTTAAACCAATATCTCTACCCCCCATCCCCCACTTTCAGGGGTAGGTCAGGTTGTAGAGACGGCACCGTCTCACCGGGCAACCCCCATCCCCCTGCCCCCTCGCCTGTGTGGGGGGAGAACACCTGCTCGGTTCCCCTTCTCCCCGCGGTTAGGGGATGGGGGGATAGAGCCGTTGCATGCAACGGCTCTCCAGACGAAATGGGAAATACAAGGGTCTATGTGTGCTAGGCAAGCACCGCAGGCTCAAGCTCTAGCCGCTGGTAGAGTTCATCCAACACCCGCTTGGCTGCCACGGGTATCACCGTACCCGGACCAAACACTGCGGATGCGCCGTTGTTTCGCAAGAAATCATAGTCCTGCGCCGGGATAACTCCCCCAACGACTACCACAATGTCTTGCCGTCCGAGCTTGCGGAGTTCCTCAATAAGCTGTGGCAGCAACGTTTTATGTCCTGCCGCCAGCGAGCTCATCCCAATGACATGCACGTCATTCTCTACCGCCTGTTGTGCGACCTCCTCCGGGGTCTGGAACAGCGGTCCAATATCCACATCAAAGCCCATATCGGCAAACGCAGTGGAAATAACCTTCGCCCCCCTATCGTGACCATCCTGCCCCATCTTGGCGACCATGATGCGTGGGCGGCGACCCTCTTTCTCCGCGAAATCGTCAGTCATTTGGCGTACTTCGGTAAACAAGGTATCGTCTCCATATTCGCTACTGTAGACCCCAGAGATCGAGCGAATGACTGCCTGATGGCGACCTACCACTTGCTCTATGGCATTGGAAATCTCCCCCAAACTGGCACGAGCACGGGCTGCTTCTACCGCCAGTTCAAGCAGGTTGCCCTCGCCGGTCTCGGTAGCGTGGGTGATGGCAGCCAATGCCGACTTAACCCGCGTTTCGTCACGGTTTTCGCGCAGGTTTTGCAGGCGATCTACCTGGGAATGCAGCACCGCGGTATTGTCCACTTCCAGAATATCCAGCGGGTCTTCTTTCAGCAAGCGATAGCGATTGACCCCCACCAGCGTTTCCTTACCAGAGTCTATGAGAGCTTGTCGCCGGGCTGCCGCTTCCTCAATTCGCATTTTGGGCAAGCCAGTTTCAATAGCACGGGTCATACCGCCCAACTCTTCAATCTCCTCGATATGTTCCCACGTTCGCCGCATCAGCGCATCTGTCAATGCCTCAACGTAATAGGAGCCTGCCCACGGGTCTACCACCCGACAAATGCCAGTCTCGTCTTGAAGATACAACTGCGTGTTGCGGGCAATGCGAGCGGAAAAGTCGGTAGGCAGCGCAATAGCCTCATCCAGCGCGTTGGTATGCAACGATTGGGTGTGACCAAGTGCCGCTGCCATCGCCTCTATGCAGGTACGCGCCACGTTGTTAAACGGGTCTTGCTCCTGCAAGCTCCAGCCGGATGTTTGCGAGTGGGTACGGAGCGACATAGAGCGGGGGTCTTTGGGGTCAAACTGTTTCATCAGCTTTGCCCAGAGCAATCGTCCCACGCGCATCTTGGCAACTTCCATAAAGTAGTTCATGCCAATTGCCCAGAAGAAGGAGAGGCGTGGGGCAAAACTATCTATGTCCATGCCAGACTTCATCCCCGTGCGGGCATACTCTAACCCGTCTGAGAGCGTATAGGCTAACTCCAGGTCTGCCGTTGCGCCGGCTTCTTGCATATGGTAGCCAGAAATGCTGATGCTGTTGAAGCGAGGCATATTCTGTGCGGTGTAGGCGAAGATGTCGGCGATAATGCGAATAGACGGCTCAGGTGGGTAGATATAGGTGTTTCGCACCATGTACTCTTTGAGGATGTCGTTTTGAATCGTGCCAGTGAGCTGTTTGGGGGCTACGCCCTGCTCCTCTGCCGCCACGATATAGAACGCCATGATCGGCAGCACCGCTCCATTCATCGTCATAGAGACGGACATCTCGTTGAGGGGGATACCATCAAAGAGGATTTTTGCATCGAGGATGGAGTCCACTGACACCCCCGCCTTGCCCACATCGCCTACCACGCGGGGATGGTCGGAGTCATAGCCGCGGTGGGTGGCAAGGTCAAAGGCGATAGACAACCCCTTCTGCCCTGCGGCGAGGTTGCGGCGGTAAAAGGCGTTGCTCTCCTCGGCGGTGGAAAAGCCAGCATACTGGCGCACCGTCCACGGACGCACGGCATACATCGTTGGGTAGGGACCGCGCAGGAAGGGCGGGATGCCTGCCACAAACCCCAGGTGCTCTAACTCTTGTGTATCCTCGCTGGTATAGAGCGGCTTTACCTCAATATGCTCCATCGTCTTCCAAATAAGGTCGTCAAGGGATGAGCCGGTTTCCTGCTCAACCTGTGCTCGCCATTCCTCGTAGGTATGCCGGGGAAACTCGCTCACATACGGCATTGTGGTGAAATCTGGTGAGTTTGTCATGAGGTAACTCCTATCTTCTTCTGGAGAGAGACCAACAGTTCATAGCAGTTTGCGCGAAGATGCACAAAGTCATCTACCCCCGCCTGTTTGTGGGCTTCTAGCTGATCTTGCGGATAGCCGGCGAGGATAACCAGCGTATCTGGTTTGGCAGCCTTGATAGCCTGCGTCAGCGGCGGGACAATCTCTGGGTAGGTGTCGTCAGTAGAGCAGATGACGACAATAGGCGCACCAGAGTCCAATGCAGCTTGGGCAGCCTCCTGTGACGTAGCAAAGCCATTGTTAGTCAGCACCTCAAACCCGCCTACCTGAAAGAAGCCGGTGGAAAAATCCGCCCGTGGCTTGTGCTGTGGGATAGGTCCCATATTCGCCAGAAAGACCTGCGGAGGGGTGCCTGTCCGTTGGGTATAGCTGGCAGCCTGCTTGCGGAGTTCTTCGTAGCGTTCTGCCCCACGATGTATCCGAATAGGGGGTACTGTTGGCTTGGTTTCCTCATCGCTGTGCATGATACAGGCGACTTCTCCTAGCGTAGCCCCTAGAGATAGCGCAGAAATCATCAAATTCATTACGTCTTTATCATCATCAGATGATATTTTTTCGTGTTTTTTGGCACGGTACTGGGCTATTTGGTTAGCCCGTTCGTTGTAGCGTTCTTGGACATCCACTTTCGCTTCCGGCACATCCAACGGTTTCTCGCTGATGTTGGCGTACATATTGATACCAACAAAAATATCGCGCCGCAGGTCTATATTCTTCATGCGCTTGTTGGCAACATTGGCGACCTGCTCTTGGGGGTAGCCTGCCCGAAGTGCGGCTGCCATACCGCCGAGCTTTTCTACCTCTTGAAAGATGGTCCAAGCGTTCTGCGCCAATTGGTCGGTTAGGGTCTCAACATACCACGAGCCACCCGCCGGGTCTATCACGCGGTCCAGATGGCTTTCCTGCTGGAGGATGATCTGCGTGTTGCGAGCAATACGGCGTGAGAAGAAATCCGGTGTACGAATGGACTCGTCAAATGGTCCAACGTGCAGACTATTACAGCCGCCAACCACGCCAGAGAAGGCTTCGGTGGTCGTTCGCAGCATATTGACGTAGGGGTCATAAACGGTCTTATTCCATGCGGAGGTACGGACGTGCAACGTGAGGGCTTGGGATGCTTCGCTGCCCCCAAAGGCTTGAACTACCTTTGCCCACAGTAGCCGCATAGCCCGGAGTTTTGCTATCTCCATAAAGAAGTTGGAGCCAAGCGATAGCGAGACCTGGATGCTCTGGGCAGCATCGTCTATGCTCATCCCCTGTGATTGCAGGTGGCGTAGATACTCTACACCGGTAGCCAAGACAAACCCTAGCTCTTGCGTGGCACTTGTCCCGCCATTGTGGTAGGGGTGTCCCTGCACCTGCACGGTACGCAAACCGGGCGCATGGGTTCGCGCCCATGTTGCCAGACCCGCTAGGATCACCGGGGTATGCTCTACGGCATAGGAAAGTGTCCCATCACGCGCCAGCGTACCGAGCGGGTCTACGATAATACAGCCGCGTAGCTTGGCAAGCGATTTGCCCTGTTTTTTGAGCATAACCATAAGCATTGCAGTAATGGGTAAGCCGTTGTCATCAGCATGGACGTAGATGGGGACGTGTTCTAGGTCTATACCGTCTAGGGCAGTGGTGAGGTCATCGAGCGTAGAGATAGATACCCCATCACGCCCGATGTCATCGGGGCGGGCTTTGTCGGCATCAACGCCGGTGCGGGTGGGCTTATCGAGCACCATATTGACGGCGGTCTGCCCGCGCTCCATATCAACCCGTAGAGCTTCGTTGAAGGCGGCGGGGGTGCCAGTGGTCAGTTCTTGGCAAATATCCCACGCTTGGTGGTAATACCCGGCGGCGTTTCTGCCCCGGAGGTAGGGGGCAAAGCCAGGGTAACTGTTGGTGTGTGGCAGGTTTTCGCCATCATCCTTGCGGTAGAGTGGTTGGAGTTCTATTCCTTCGTATGTGCGGGTAATGAGCTTCTTCTCGAACGATGCACCTTTGAGTGATTTTTCGGCGGCTTCGCGCCATTCCTCATAGGTGGGGTACGAAAATTCATTGAGCAAACGCTCGTGTTTTGTCATATCCTCTCCCCCCTTTTGCTGAATTTGGGTTCAATCTCCTGGTTACTGGGAATGATTAACCTAACATATGCTGCTGTCTCGTGTCCTAAATGGAACTAAAATAGTCCTAAACGCTCCTGGATTATGCTGTCGGGATGGTATAATCCCAGGCTTTGGTCCAGTCGGTCAGATGGCGAATAGTTACCAGCACCTCTTGGTGTTTGGGATGGTCACGGTAGCGTTTTAGGGCTTCCATATCGTCAAAGTGGCTGATCAACCCGAAGGAAGCCGAGCGTTCTGCACCGACTTCATCACGCATCACCTCAAAAAAGCGTATTTCGGGGATAACCCCTTCCAATGCTCGTATGGCGGCGATGAGGTCATCAACTTCTGCTGTGGAGACATCCGAACGGACACCAAAGAAGACAACATGGCGTATCATACTGGTTTGCCTTTCTTATACTGTGAGACGCGCAACCAATCATTGTTAGTGTACTAAACAATGGGAGAATGTCAAGGGTAGGATAGTGTGGTGTAGAGCCAGGGTAGTGTAGGCAACGGATTGCCAGCTTCCATTGCCCCGTTGATAGTTCAGGGTCTATGACAACAATAGAACTTTCGTTCGGTAGCATAACTCCGTCTTGACGTTGTGCTCTTTGTGGCGTTGTGCGAGGGAATGTCATCAAACGAACGTTATGATTACTTGGTACTTAACAAAGCGAAGCATCTTTCCCAACGACACGGCTAAACGGTTACAATATAGTGCAGCGGAGAGTTTAATATCCTTATGCAGGCAATGTTGGTCCGGTGACACAGTGGTTAAAGGTAAAGAATTCGATTCCTTTTTCTATTCGAACTGGAGCTCTTTGTCAAGAAACCACTCGACAACACGTAAAAAGATCGGAAGTACTGCCTCTATATCTTCTCTCGTACCTACAGATTCGTGAGCACCTATATTGCCCGTAAGCCTAAGTGTATTGAGATATATACCTATGAAAGGCGGCAAAGTATTTAATTCGCCTAATTTCCGTAACTTCTCAGCAAGTGAAATTTTAGGAGAGCTAGATGGAAACTGGCGCAGGAAAACAAGTGATACGATTTTCTCGATGATTACCCTCATCTTTATTAATGTACTTGGAGGGTCTACTCGCAAAAGTTCTATAATTCGTTCACCTTCATCTTTACCAGCAATACCGTTCTTTTCAAGCTGATTCCAGTCAAGCTGGCTTATCATGTTAGAAAAACGATAACTAAATTGGTCTATATTTTGAATGAATGCCTGTAGATGTACCTTATAACTCAGATATACAGGGGAAAAACGCACTATATTTGAGTAAAGATTATTCACTTCCCATTCAATAATTTCTTTGTGGCTCAAATATCGTCTTTGAAGAACGTTAAGCGCATAATTTAGTCGTTGTTCTTTATCCTCAACCTGCTTTAATCGGGAGTTTTGAATCAATGCGTAACTAATAGCTTCTTCTCTTGAAAGCTTACCCGCATGTTCTTTAGCAATAGACCAGTTTAAATGAAGAGAAACACCTAGTAACTCACTAATGACATCACCAAACGTACCTTTTCTAGCCCTTATAGAAAAGTGATTAAAAAGATTGAAAGGATGTTCTTCTTCACTAGTAACCGCAACTGAAAAAATCTGAAGAGGAAGAGCTTTAGCTATCTCAACCTCACTTAACTTTGACTCATCTTGGAGAAGTCCAACGATCTCTTGTGTCAACAACTTTGATGAAAGTATGCTTAATGATCGTAATTCATAACCTTTATCAACAAGATTAATCTTTAGATCATACTTTATAGGATAATTAACAAAAATAATATCACCTGCAAGAGCGGTTTCCCTAGGAAAGTTAGTAGCACACTCGAGACTCTTACCAAGTTCATGAAATCCATTTTGTATCAATGCGGATGAAATCAATATCCGAGGAATAGAAGGACGATATGTATTATCACCAACTTCAGAGAGGATATAATGAGGTGGTCTCCCATACGGACCAACTTGTTCAGGATCACTGGTACTAGCAAAGCCAAAAAGGAGATCGTGCTTTGTAAGAAAGATAAAGTAATCCTCAAAATACTCTGTAGCCAACCATACCAATTCTTCTTCACAATCAGCAAAATTCTTCTTTGCAAACTGTTTTACAAAGGCTTTATCTCTGATGTTAAAGAATTTTATCATTTTACTTTTATCTACTTGCGGTATTTCATCAAAACCACTATGCTGTAACGCATCCGTGATATTCTCAACTATTCGTTGAGGGGATTGCTGCCCAATTCTTTCTAATCCGATAATCTCAAAGCCTACAAGCGTGTAATCGCTCTTGTTCATAATCAAATCCTTGTTGAGACTTAGTAGCCTACTTTTTTACCCTAGTTGGCGAACACCTTAAGTAACCCTATGCGTTGTAGGGCTTTAACACACCGTTCATTGTTAGTGTACTAAACAATGGGAGAATGTCAAGGGTAGGATAGTGTGGCTTACGCGCCCCGCTCGGTATTTCCCCGCGAGCGGGGCGGAGAAGTAAAAGACAAATGATGAAGAAGCAATATAGGGGGTCTCGTACTCTCTATATGGAGTTCATGTTAATTACAACCTATTCTAGTGCCGAGAATTGACTCAAACAATAAGGCTGAACAATTTTTTGTAACAACTTCAACAATCGGCTCATATTCACTATCATCAGCGAGACTCAGAGCAGCATAGTAATCTGGTCGTTCATCTCTTTTTATATTACAGATTGGGAAACCATTTTTGAGAAGTATCAAGTTTAATAATAATCTTGCCGTTCTGCCATTTCCATCTTTGAAGGGATGAATTTTAACCATTTCGTGATGAGCAATTGCCCCAACTATGATTGGATTGTTATTTTCGTTCTGTTTAATCCAATCAAATAAATCTCTCATTTTTATAGGCACTTCAAATGGTTCTGGTGGAGTGTGATCAGACCCCATAATAACGACACCGATATTTCGATATTCTCCAGGACCTAGTGACGTATCATCTCCAATAATCAATGCATGAATTTGTTTTAAATAGGTTTCAGTTAATGGGGTTTCATGGTTGATAAGCTCATATAAAAAGTCAAACGCTATACCGAGATTTTTGACCTCAACACTATCTTTCAAAGGTTTTCCAGATATATCAATCCCTTCTTTTAATACGATTACGGTTTCTTGAAGCGTTAATCTATTCCCTTCAATGCCAGAACTATGATAAACATGATGCGTCTTAAAGTGTTCACGTAGCTTTTCCAACGCTATTTTATCTAACGGGGTATTTCTAAATGCTTCAATTTCACTTTGGAGGTCCTTAATTTGTTGGCGCAAATCGGGTGATAACAAATCTTTATTTAATTCAATCATATTTATCTCAATGTTCTGTTATTATTGTTTGATAATTCTAAAGACAGAACCCATAGGTGCGCCATCATAGCCCAATTCTACGAACCTCCTCCATTTTAGCACACGGCAAAGCCAATAACAAGAGATGGACATACCATCAGACATCATCCAACCTGCTTGACCTGGTTAGGATATGCCCCCTTGCAACCCAATCACCCATCCCACGCCTGAAACATTGGCGCAACCACCACCCGACATCCTACCTGCTCCAACAGCGCAAGATCATGGGTGGCAATCAATACTGTTTGATCGGTGCCTTGCAAGAACTGGATAAGCCGTTGGCGAGCAGCGGGGTCGAGGTAATTTCACCTTGATCTAAGAAGGCGCAAGCCATTTTTATTGTTTCCGTTTTATCTGTGTTCACATTCACTTTATTTGCAAATTCTTTTTTATGCTATCGCATATTCTGTATAGATTCTTTCATCAGCAGGAAAAAACCCGAGGACAATAGATTCTTTCGGAATACCCGCTGCTACCAGTTCATCAGCTACCGGGCGTGATGTTCCGTCATATTGAATCCAAACTTTATCGCCAATAATGTCAATGTGGAGAACTGATCCATGAACTCTGCGAGACCCATCCCATCCAATGTGTAATAGTTCATAATGATCATTTTGCATGTCGGTTATTACTTCTGTGTCAATTTGACCATGTGAGGGTTTATATTTTGCATAGTCATAGATTATATGCTTAACGATCTCACGATATTTTTCTATGGTATCCATGTTACAATCCTTTCATTTTTATGATCAAATACGATAATTCTGATATGAAGGCTTGCAAGAATCAGTTGTCCAAACCGTTCTGAAAGAATACTCTCGTACAATCGCAAAGGAACGGCAAGATAGAGTATGCGATGTGATTCAATTTCTGAAAGAACACTTTTATAAATGCTGTACTGACCAACAGCTATTTCTAAGTCACGAACTGGTGAGGCACCTGTAAAACTTTTTATTTCGACAGCTATTTTTTCCTTATCACGTTCAGCTGCAATAAGCGTTCGTTCTGCTCCGAGATCAACATACATATCTCTGTTTCCATAAGAAAGTGTCAGGGGATCATCAGTTATTGTCCAACCTTCTTTGACAAGTGATTGAACAAAAATATCATGGTAAAAGTCTTTTGCAGGCATATGAACTCTTCCTATTCACTACGAGAAGACCTCCTCCATTTTAGCACACGGCAAAGCTACTTGTAATGAAAAAACCCGACAGCACCGAGGCGGAATTGAGTAACAAATTAGGCATTTTGTTTTACCATAGATGATAATATTCCGATGATTCTCTTAGGATTATCCTCAATGCTATAATCTCTTAAATCAATAGATATTGTCTTATCTTGTAACTTTAAAAATTTCCAAAAAATGCCTGTTGTTATCGTTCCATAAATGACCGCAATATTATTCCCTTCTTTTTCATTAAATACCTGAGCGGCTACCATTTCTGCAATACACTGACCTAACCCATTCATGATATTTTCATTCTTTGCTTCTACGAGCGTTATAACGGGTGACTTGAGGAAGAGCTGTTCGGGAGATAGGCTGACGATAAAATCACAATACCCATTTAAATTCCTGTCTTTATCAACATGAAACTCTATACCAGAAAAAAAGCTAATTTTCCTATCAAATATCTTTCTGATCTCAATTAAGACATCTGATATTATTAATTCAGAACGCGCTTTCTCGGTATTTATAGAGACTGCTAATGGGATATTTTCTTCTAATGTAGAGAGAAAATAATCACTAACCGGTAATTCTTCTATTTGTGAGAAGAGACCGGTCTTTTCAATGAGTTTCAAATCGAAACTCTTTTGTACTTGTTTTATAGTAAAGTCACTATACGGCATATACTAACCTACTCATGCTCATCTCTTTCGCCTAACGTGCTGCTTCAGTGGTGCCGCGCATTGGCATCTGCTAGGTCGCCTTGTGACCACTATGTGCTTCAAGCTCCGCGTGTCATGTTACGGATGTTCATATTCGTCCTCTTCTCGCTTTCCCATCCTATCTGCTACCAGTATAGCACATCCTAAAAGACAACAACAACCTCACCCCGCGTAGTGTGGGAAGAGCGTGAGACTAATCGTAACTCATCCCAATGGCAGAGGGAACCGTAGGGGTAACACTATTTGCGTTTTCCCCCATATACTGCTACACTTGCCCCTATCCTCAAGCAGCACGAGAGCCTCTGGTCAAGACCTAACGTATTATGAGCAGGGGTATGTGTGAGAGGACAATAACGGTTTCGTTTTCCTCGATATGGTACAGAAATTAGGAGGCAATGATGCGCCAACTACAGACCCGCATAAGTGCCAGTATGCTTTTGTTGCTCATAGTTGCAACCCTGCTGGCAGCATGTGGTGGTGGACAAACCACCGTTGTTGTGGAATCAACACCAGAAGCACAAACCGATACAGATACCAACACGGGCGACACTGACGCTGGCGACACTGACGCTGGCGATACTGACGCTGGCGACACTGACGCTGGCGACACTGACGCTGGCGATACTGACGCTGGCGATACTGACGCTGGCGACACTGACGCTGGCGATACTGACGCTGGCGATACTGACGCTGGCGATACTGAAATTGTAGGGTCATTGAAAGAACCCCACACCATCCTCAGCGACAAAAACGTTCGGCAGGCAATCGCCTATTGCACAGACCGCGCCCAACTCATTGAAGCGGTCTACCCCTTCCTAGACGAAGAACAACGCGCAAACCTGATGATGGACACCTTCATCCCACAGGGACACTGGGCAAATACCAGCGAAGGTATCACGACCTACCCGTTTGACCCTGAACAGGGTATTGCGCTGCTAGAAGAGTCCGGCTGGCTAGACAGCGAAGATGACACCCGTACCAATGTTGAAGGCGACCCGCTTTCGCTCTCCTTCACCACCACGGATGCCCCCTTCCGTGTCACCTGGGCTACCGTGTTGGAGCAACAGTTGCTCAACAATTGCGGCATCGAGATTGTCCGCAATCACACCCCCGCATCGTGGTGGTTTGGGGGAGAAACCGGCTTGCAACGCCGCGACTTTGAGCTAGGCGCATATGCATGGGTGGGGCAGGCAGACCCCGCTGGGTCAACCCTCTACGCATGTAGCCAGATACCACTACCAGAGAACAACTGGGAAGGGCAAAATTACATGGGATGGTGCAATGAGACTGCCCACAAAGCCATCATTGCCGCATCCAACATCCTCAACCGTGAGGAGCGCCAAGCCCAGTATGCCATCGTGCAACAAGAGTTCACCAAAGACATGGTAAGTTTGCCGCTCTTCAACCGCTTTGAGGCAGCAGCAGCAAGCAACAACCTTCTCAACTTTGAACCAGATGTTAGTGAATCCTCCTACGTCACCAATATTGACGAGTGGGAGATGGAAGATGGCGGCGATACCGTCATCATTGGCTTGACGCAGGAGCCATCCACGCTCCATCGGCTCATTGAAAGCTCATCCGTCACACAGATCATTGGCGACCTGCTGTCAGTACGGGCTGCAACGGGCAAGGGCTACGACTACCAGCCGGTTATCCTCACCGAACTGCCCACGATAGAAAGTGGCAAGGCGACCCTCGAAGAGGTTGAGGTCTCCGAAGGGGACACGGTATGGAGCAGCGATGGCGAGGCGGTAGAGCTTGCGCCCGGTGTGGAAGTGATGAACGCCGACAATGAGTTTGTTACCTACGAAGGCGACCCCATTACCATGCACCAACTCACGGTCAACTTTGCGTTTGAAGCGGGGCTTATGTGGGAAGATGGCGAGCCTGTCACCGCCGCCGACATTCAGCTTGCCCACGAGATCAACTGCGACCCGGATTCGGGAGCAGTCAGTTTGCTGGTATGCAACTCCATCGAAACCTTTGAGGTAACGAGCGATACCTCATTCACCTATGCCTACATTCCCGGCGCAAAGTGGCCTGAGTATATGGTCGCTACCCCCGGCACCTATGCTGGCACCACCTTTAGCTTGGGGGCATATCCTGCCCACCGGGTGTTGGAAGATGGGCGCACGTTGGCAGAGGTACCCGCGAGTGAGTGGTCTACGCTCAAGGAGATTGCCGAGCAACCGTTGAGCTATGGTCCCTATCGCCTCGTCTCTTGGCAAAAGGGGCAGCGTATGGAGTTTGAGCCAAACCCTTACTACTACAAGGGTGAGCCAACAATCAAAAAGGTGATTATCCAGTTCTTTTCCGACACCAACGCCGCAGTAGCCCAGTTGCTCACCGGTGATATAGACGTAATTGGCACAGAGTCGCTTGGGGCAGGTGCCGAGCTTGAGCGCGTGTTCCGTGCGGGAGAAGAGGGCAAAGTTCAGTTCTTCCCGCTTGCCAGCGCAACCTGGGAGCACATAGACATGAACCTGTACAAGAAGTAGAAAATCCCTCTTGTATACGGTTTCCCCCTTGCCCCCTCTCCCATAATAAGGGCGAGGGGGATGCTCACAGGGGTAGGCAGGTTGTAGAGACGTTGCATGCAACGTCTCACCGGTTAGCCCCCATCCCTAGCCCTTCCCCCGCAAGCGGGAGAAGGGAGACCGGATGTTTCCCCCTCGCCCTATGGGAAGGAGGACAGGGGCAGTGGGTTTGCAGAAAGGCGAAATAGCGCAATGGTCTACTTTCTCATACGGCGGCTTTTGCAGATGGCAGCAGTTATCCTGCTTGCCTCTATGGTTTCCTATGCGCTGCTCTACCTAGCACCGGGTGGACCCTCAGAGCTAGACCCACGCCGCCAGCAGAGCGGCAAGGCAACGCTACGGGAAGAAGACGTAGCCCGCATCAAAGCGCGGTATGAGATGGACCTATCGCTACCCATACGCTACACCCGTTGGTTTTTTGGAGTGCCAAATGGTCCGCTGGTGATAGGCGGGCAGGAGTACTTTGCCGATGTGCAGGTTGGTTGTGCGGTGCCAGATGTTGAGCGTGTCCCCCTCTCCGGTGGGCGTGTACAGATTACCGAAGTGGGGTGCCGTAAGCCTGTCACCCTAGCAGACCTGACCGAACGCCGCAATAGCCGCGGGGTGCTGTTTGGGGACTTTGGCTTATCGCGGGTCATCTCGCGTGACCAGCCGGTGAGTGATGTCATCGGCAGTCGGCTCAAGTATACCGTTGCCCTGATGGGCATATCCACGCTCATAACCCTGCTTGTCGCCATCCCCATCGGGGTCTATTCCGCTGTGCGGCAGTATTCCCGCTTTGACTACGCCATGACTACCCTCGCCTTTATCGGCTCTTCGCTGCCGGTCTTTTTCTTTGGCATTATCCTCATCCTCGTTTTTTCCGTATTGCCAAAGGACATGGCAGACATTCCCTACGTCTTCCCGCCCGGCAACGCCACCGCCAATCGAGACTACGATACGCTGTTGTTTGGGCGCATTACCGCCAAATCATTTACCGATCTAGCCCTGCACTTTGTGATGCCATGCGCCGTGTTGACCTTCATCAACATTGCCCAATGGAGCCGCTTTGTGCGCTCAAGCATGCTCGAAGTGCTGCGCCAGGACTATGTACGCACTGCCCGTGCCAAAGGGGTGCGTGAGCGGTTGGTTATCCTAAAACATGGCTTTCGTAATGCGCTGATCCCCTTCATTACGCTGTTGGCAAATATCTTGCCCACACTCGTTGCCGGTGCCGCCATCACCGAAGCCGTCTTCAATTGGCCCGGCTTAGGGCAACTCCTGCTTGACGCGCTCAGTCAGTACGACTATACCGTGGTAATGGCACTGCTCTACTTGACCATTGTCTTACAGCTTATTGGCTTTTTGCTGTCTGACATCCTATACACCATCGCCGATCCGCGGATACGGCTATCATAGGGGGAAATATGCCTTCAGCAAAGCCAGATATGGTGCTAGAACAAGCCCAACAGACTCGCCCTGAAAACCAATGGCAAATCGTCTTTCGCCGCTTTCGCCGCCACCGTATGGCAATGGTCAGTCTGGCAGTGTTGGTCATCATCTTTGCCGCTTCTATCCTGGCTCCCTACATTACCCCCTTTGACCGTGACGAAATTGTCATTGGGCAGGATTTTCTGCTGCCGATGCAGCCGGATGAGCAAACTGGCACATTGCACCTGCTTGGCACAGACCACCTGGGACGGGATTACTTCACGCGCATCATCTACGCCGCACGGGTGTCGCTTACCGTAGCCGTCACCGTTGTGACCATCTCAACGGTCATTGGCATTGTGCTAGGCTTGTTAGCCGGGTATTTTGGTGGGTGGGTAGACATCGCCATATCGCGCCTGCTTGAATTTATCTCAACCTTCCCATTGCTCATTATCCTGCTGGTGTTAATGGGCATCTTGCTGCAAAGTGAAGACTACATCCCCCTACCACAAACGCTAATAGACATAACAGCTTGGATTACTGCCATCCCCAAGAACGAAGCCAAAAAGGTGTCGCTGGTTATTCTCGTCCTAGCCCTGCTCAACTGGATTACCACGGCGCGTATGATGCGTGGTATGGTGTTCTCGGTACGCGAGCAGCAGTACATTGAGTCGGCGCGAGCCCTGGGCGGCTCAAACCTGCGAATTATTCGCAAACACGTTTTCCCCAATGCTTTCCCTCCCATCATCGTAGATTTTACGCTACAATTAAATAACATCCTGATATTGGAGGCGGCATTGAGCTTCTTGGGATTTGGTATTCAAGACCCTACACCAACGTGGGGCAATATGCTGGCATTTGCCCAGAGCTATATGTTTGAACATCCCTGGGTGCCAATGGTGCCAGGGTTGCCCATCTTGCTCACCTCACTGGCAATCAACTATATTGGTGATGGGTTGCGTGATGCTCTCGACCCACGCTTACGGCTATAAGGGATAACCTCTCAGCCCCCCATCCCCTGCCCCTTCCCCCGCAAGCGGGAGAAGGGAGACCGCCCCTCGCCCTCTGGGAGCGGGGGCAGGGGGAAGGGGGGGAAAGAGACGTTGCATGCTACGTCTCACCAAATGAGCCGCGAGTGTCAACAAGCGGGACATGCTACGTCTCACCAAATGAGCCGCGAGTGTCAACGAGCGGGACGACTCCCTTCTCCCCGCGGTGGGGGAAGGGGCAGGGGATGGGGGGGAACGACTCCCCTTCTCCCCGCGGTGGGGGAAGGGGCAGGGGATGGGGGGGAAAGAGACATGCTACGTCTCACCAAATGAGCCGCGAGTGTCAACGAGCGGGACGACTCCC